>JALWEW010000026.1 GCA_027039295.1 Acidilobaceae archaeon | reverse complement strand
ATATAGGCTTGGAGTGCTACAACGCTTAGATCCCGGTTGAACTCCATCACGGGATTGTAGAAGACGGGGAGCCAGGCCGGCTCAAGCCTCGCACCAGCCACGGCGCTCGTGGGGTCAGGTATCCAGATGAGCGCCCTCCCCTCCGTGACCACAGCATCGGCCGCCATCGACTAGCCACCCCGCTAGCTCCGGCGCCCTCGAGGCCAGGAGGCCTCTATTCTCGAGTGTTACTTCTACTATCTTAGAATTCGATGCGAGAGCCCTGTAGGCCGCTGGGTCCCTCCACGCCAGGCGGGCGTGGACTACTGCTAGGAGGGGCTTAGCCGCCCTCGCAGCCTCGAGTATGGCCTCCCTGAGCCTGGGCGCGGCCAGCTCCATCGGGCCGACCTCGTCTATAGCAACGACGTCGGCGTCTTCGAGGGCCCTCCTAAGGGCTCTAACACCGAGCCTCTCGGCGCTGTCAACGAGCACCGTGTACCTGCCCACGCGGGGCCCCCTGCCAGTTCCGACCTGGGCTAGCCAGGCCCTCTCGCCGCTGGCCAGGTCTACTATGTAGAAGCCCACCCTCCTACCACCGGGGCTCCGGGCCTCTGGGGCGGCTATGCCGCCCACCCTGCAGCCGAGCCGCCTGATCTCGCCTACGAGCCTGGAGAATAGGGTGCTCTTACCGACCCCCGGCCTCCCGGTTATCAATAGCCTCCTCGCCGAGCAGTTCATCTAGGCTCACTCTCCGGCTTCTGCGGATCAGCGTCACGCCCTTGATAGAGCTTAGCTCGGCCTCCTCCTCCCTGCCCTCCACCACGGCTATGGGCCTCGAGCTGGCGACCCTAGAGAGCCTGACGATGTTGTCGACCCTTTCTACCAGCTTGGAGAGGGGCTCCCGGCGGTGCTGGTACGCTATCACTATACGGGGCTCCGGGGGCGCTGATGCTGTTATATCGGCGGCCGTCTTCTTCGCGTGGAACACCTTGAGCCCCCTCTTGGCGAGCTCCCTGGCAAGAGCCTCCTCGCCCTCCTCGTCGAAGGGTGGGTGGCTGGCCGGGGGCCTGGGTGGCTCCTTGAATGGATCCCACGACTCTATGACCTCCTCGCCCAGGAGGCTCGCGAGCCTCTCCGCCTTGTCGAGCGTGGGATCCGCCATCCCCTTCTCGTACTGGTAGACCATCTTCCTGCTCACTCCAAGGAAGCTGGCCACGTCGCCCAGGCTGAGGCCCAGGGCTTCACGGGCCCTCTTGAGGGCCTCCGAGTCTATCTTGACCCTTATGGAGTCCCTGGACTGGTAGGCGTATATGCCAGCCCCGCCACTCCGTAGGTACTCCTCGAGTGACTCTGGGCTAACCACGGGTAGGCCCTGCCTCTCATAGGCCACGTAGGGCGCCAGCTCCCTGCCCCTCCTCTTAGTGGCGATTATACCAGCGGGGAGGCCCATGGCTGCTCCCAGGCCCTTGAGCTCGTTCACCTCGGACTTCGGCACGTCCACTATGTCATCAGCTATCTTCAGCAGCAGAACCCTGCCATCACTGATTCTGGCAGCTACGTCCAAGCTCCTCCTCTCTATCTTGTCCGGGTAGTCGATTACAGCCACCTCCTCGGAGTACCTGTAGAGTATCGCTAGCACCCTGTAGAACGCTTCCTTGAGCCCCCCCACGCCACGGCCCCCGTTTATGTATTGTGAATGGAGGCTTTTATGTGGGCGAGCGCCCCACCTCTCTCCTGGGTTGGCTGCTTGGAAGGGGAGCTTGCGGGCATGAAGGCGGAGAGCGTGCTCTCGATACCATCGGCTGACGAGCTGTTAGGCCTCATAGAGGATGTGAAAGCCATCCACGAGAGGGAGCGTAGAACTAGGCTAGTAGGCCAGGCTAGGAGGCTCGGCGGAGTCGTGGTCTACAGGGAAAGGCCTACCCCCCTCGTCGTGGTGGGTGACCTACACGGTGACGTGGAGACGCTGAGAGTCATACTATCCAAGGTCTGGGGCCTCCTACAGGAGAAGGGCGCCCACGTGGTGTTCCTGGGGGACTACATAGATAGGGGGCCACCCCAAGGCCAGGCGGCTGTACTAGCAGCGGTGCTGAGGCTAAAGAAGGCGATGCCTGACAGGGTTATACTGCTGAGGGGCAACCACGAGCCTCCCCCCAACCTCGAGCCCTCACCCCACGACTTTCCCATGGCCCTCCTGAACCTATACGACAGGAAGGCCCCAGAACTCTACCAGGCCGCCCGCGAGCTATTCGACACCATGCCCTACGCAGTCTATATCAAAGGCTGGGCTCTCCTAGTTCACGGCGGCATACCAACGGAGTCGCTGCTCCACCGTGAGGATCCCTTAGAGATACTGGGTGCCCCAAGAGACGACCCTATGGATGTGATAGTTGAGATATTATGGAATGACCCCACGGAGTCGGTTGACTTCAGAAGGCCGAGCATGAGGGGGGTCGGCTACGAGTGGGGGCCGAAGGCGACGGAGCTAGCTGTAAGGAAGCTTGGAGTGAAGTACATAATAAGGGCTCACGAGGCCGTCCACACTGGCTTCAAGCTAAACCATGGTGGCAGGGTCGTGACCCTCTTCAGTAGAAGGGGGTACCCCTATGGTAACCCCAAGGCCGCGTTCATGACCTGCATGGGCGGGGGGAGCGCGGAGTCTATCGCATCGTGCATCCGAGTCGTGGGTGGCTAGGTCTCAGTTCCCTCCTCTCAGGCCTCCTTTCTCGAGGGAGGCGAGTAGCTCCTCGCTGTCCCTAGCGAAGGGGGCGCTACACTCGTACTTATTAAGCCTACTACATATATAGCATATGAGGGCCTTGAAGGCCTTCTCCTTCTCGCGTATGGGCGCTCCGCCCATGAGGACCTCGCTGACCCTCTCGACTAGCCGCCTCATATCATCGTCGGCAAGTATCTCCTTTAGATACCTGCCGCCGCGCCTGCCTGTAACGTAGTAGGTAACCGCAGCTGGGGTTAAGCCTAAGAGGGAGGCCACGCGATAGCGGCTGGCACCCTTCTTTACCATTACTATTGCTAGAGCGGCCCTTATTGAGGGGATTATCTCGCGTGCCGCCAGCTCGCAGGGCATCTCGGCGATCCTGCCAACCCCTCCGCCGTCGTGCCCGCTCCTAGGCAATCCCCTCACCGAGAAGGAGCCCGATCCCCCCTCCAAGACGCTGGTAGTAACAGCGTTAATATACTCTCGTAATGAGGAGCCCCCTAGGGGTGCCAGCGCCGTGGCTGGTAGGTATTACGAGTTGGATCTGAGCCCGGAGTTCATGGAGGACCTCAGGGAGAGCCTAGCCGATATGGTGGAGCCTGTTAGAGTCGACGTATTCGTTGGGCCCAACTGTGAGACATGCGAGGACACAGTGAAACTACTGAGAGCCTTCGAGGAGGCGGCGCCAGAGGTCCACGGCAGGAAGCTGCTCGAGGTTAGGGTATTCGACAAGAGCAGGGAGGAGGATAGGAGGGAGTTCGCGCGGCAGGGCATCGAGAGGGTGCCGAGTGTCACCCTAATAGATGGTTATATCAGGTACACCGGCATACCCGCAGGCGAGGAGGTCAGAGGGCTAGTTGAGACGATCCTTAGGATAAGCGAGGGCGACAGCGGCCTCGACGAGGAGACTAAGGAGACCCTCGCAAGCCTTAAGAACAGAGTCTACATCGAGGTAGTAGTAACGCCCAGCTGCCCTTACTGCCCATACGCTGTGCTCCTAGCGAACATGTTCGCCTATGAGGCTTGGAAGAGCGGTAGTAGGGCGGTCATAGCAGACACTGTAGAAGCCTACGAGAACCCTGACATAGCGGATAAGTACAACGTAATGAGTGTCCCAGCCATAGCGCTCAACGGGAAAATGGCCTTCATCGGAGTCCCCTACGAGGAGGACTTCATTCACTATGTGACCGCGGCCGCTGAGGGCAGACTCGACGAGCTAGTCTTAAAGGAGTACGAAGACGCGACCAGCCTCTAGCCTGCCTCTCCTCGGCGGCCAAGCCTATCTCTCAGCCTATCTCTCAGCAGGTCAGCGAGTCCCTCCCCCTCCCTCAACTTTACGCTGACGAGAGCGTGCCACCCCGGGGGTAGGGGGACCCGGAAGAGGCCCCTCTCTATCGGTACCCATGACTCCCCGTGGGCATCGATGACCAGTGCCCTGGCCTCCGAGGGCTTCCTAAGTCTCACCTCCAGGATCCCCGCCTCCCCTGTGGGCGTCCAGGCGTAGAGCCAGAGCTCGCGCCCAACGGGATCATAAACGGCGCTGCCAGCGCAGTTAGCGCACCTTGCATGGCCTAGCTCGCCCTCTGCGAGCCTATAGTCAGCGGGCATCCAGGCCTCGAAGATGCTCCTCGCCGCCTTAAGGGGGCCGCCCGGGCCCAGGGCGATGGGGCCCCCCAGGGTTTCGAGTCGTATAGAGCCTGGGGCGAGTCTTAGCCTGAGCCCCCAGGGTGACGCCGCGAACAGCTCCCCCTCACTGCATGCTATAGTGAATGCCACACCCTCCACCTCGCTGTGCCCCCAGGCATACACCGTGACGGGGCCTCCGGGGTGGAGGGCTGAGAGCACGTAGTCGGCACATCCAGTCCTCAGTGCGAGGCCGTCCCCTACTAGGAGCGCCCCGCCATCGGAGGCGACGAGGTAGCGCTCGTCTCCGCCACAGATTACTAACTTAGAGCCGCGGGCATCGAGGGCCCACGAGCACCTCAAGCCCTGCTCATCTATTACCGCGGGGCCCAGCCTCGGGGGGTCGTCACGCCTCCACTCCCTCTTCACACACGCCTTGGGGGCCCTCGCGGCCTCGAGGGGCTCCAGCCTCAGCAGCCCAGTGTTCGTGGAGTCCGGGGCCTCCAGGCACCCGGGGAAGGTGCTGGCGGCGCGGGCTGGGAGGATCCTCCTGTGGAGCAGCATGTTCGATATCCAAGAGCCCCCACTGCCACGCGGCCGGGGAGTTACTGGCGGCCTAACGTCGAGCCTCGGGGGCCCGCCTAGGAGGGCTCGCAGTCCTCCCCCGCCAACTTCTAGGCTGGCGCTGCCCCAAGCTAGCGTTACGGGCTCCCCGCCGGGGTGGCTCTTGATGCCGCAGAGCGCCGCGACAGCCGGGGCGCCCAGGAGGCCCCTGGGATCCCCCTGGAGGTACGAGCACCAGTCCAGAGGGCTAAGCCTCGAGAATATCTCTGAGTACCCGGTCGACATCGCTGGGCGGCACCCTCTTCAGGACCGCATGCATGCGCTCACCCTCCTCGAAGTCGACACTAGCCCCCTGGGCCTCGAGGCTCTCCGCGAGGCTCGCGCGACTCGCAGCTCCTCGAGCGGTCACGCTCACCCTCACATAGTCCTCGCCCTCCCTCTGGCTGAGGGATATCTTGAGGAGACCGTCGCGCGAATAGCCAGTCACCCTAGACTCCCCCACGGCCTCTCCTGTGAGGGTCCTGTAGCGTACCTCCTTCTCGCTCACAGCCATACCGGCTTCCTCAAGGATTCTCCTGGCCCTGCCGCTCCACCCGGCCAACCAGCAGACACCCCCAGCATCCACCTGAGGCCTAGGAGGCCTTTTGGGCCCGCCGGTTGGCCCGCGATAATTCCTTCATTGAAGCCTCGGTTGGGGGCAAGTATCCTCATCCCGGCGGCCACTCCCGAGGAGAGAGTGCGGAGGCCTTAAGGCTAGAACGCCTCCCGCTGCGTTGGAGCGGCGGGGTGAGGGCTTACTCCCGGTCCGTAGGGGGGTGTGAGGAGAACATACCCGGCCGACCGCCGCTACTCGACCTTCCTGACCAGCTTCACGATGACATCTCTCCCCGTCCTGAGTACCCTCACGTAGCCGAGGGTCTCGAGTGTTAGGAGGCTCTTTGAGAGTTCGGCCTCGGATAGCCTGTAGTCGAACCTCTTCAACACCCAGTCGCTGATCTCCTCGATTCTCACAGGCCTGTCGCCTCCAGCCGTTCCCTCCTCCACGGCCTCGTAGACCATGTTCACTAGGGGGAGGCTCCTCCAGGGTATCATTCACAACACCCCCTCGCGGCATTGATGTGGCTAGACGTGTATCGTTGGTACCTCGACCCTCCTCCTGGCTCCGAGCTCTCTGGCCTGCTCCATCCAGCGCTTGTAGTACTCTATCATGTACTGCGACACGCTAGGCTTGACCTTCTTCAGGGCTTCCTCGAAGTGCCTCCTCCTAACGAGCGTCGCCGAGATATCCTCTCTAAGGGCTATCATCGCCGCCTCCCTTACTAGTGCTGCTAGGTCTGCGCCCGTGTAGCCCTCGGTTGCGGCGGCTATATCCTCCAGGTCCACGTCATCGGCTAGAGGCATGTTGCGGGTGTGTATCCTGAGTATCTCAAGCCTGCCCCTCCTGTCGGGCGGCGGCACGTAGATGAGCTTCTCCAGCCTGCCAGGCCTGAGCAGGGCGGGGTCAACCATGTCCGGCCTGTTAGTTGCCGCTATCACCACGACATTCGACATATCGGAGATGCCATCTATCTCCGTGAGCATCTGGCTCACTATCCTCTCGGTGACCCTCGAGCCCACGTCGGTGCCTCTAACGCTGGCGATGGCGTCTATCTCGTCTATGAATACCACGGCTGGGGCGTACTGGCGCGCCTTCCTGAATATCTCTCTTATCGCCTTCTCGCTTTCCCCTACCCACTTTGATAGTATCTCTGGGCCCCTGACTGCTATGAAGTTCGCCCCGCTCTCGGTTGCGACAGCCTTGGCTAGCAGTGTCTTACCAGTGCCGGGCGGGCCGAAGAGTAGGATCCCCTTAGGGGGCCTGATGCCGAGCCTGCTGAAGGCCTCGGGGTACTTCAGGGGCCACTCGACGACCTCGCGTAGCTCCTGCTTGACATCATCCAGCCCTCCTATGTCGTCCCAGTGTACCTCGGGCACCTCGACCTGTATCTCCCTGAGACCGCTCGGCGTTATCTCCTTGAACGCTGCCAGGAAGTCCTCCATCTTAACAACCATCTTCTCGAGGACCTCGACGGGTATCCTCTCCTGCTCGATATCTATCTCCGGGAGGTAGCGGCGGAGGGCGTGCATGGCCGCCTCCCTTACTAGTGCTGCTAGGTCTGCGCCCGTGTAGCCACGGGTCATCTCGGCTATCTTCTCGAGGTCCACATCCTCGGCGAGTGGCATGTGCCTCGTGTGTATCTGGAGTATCTCAAGCCTGCCCTGCTTATCCGGTAGGGGGACCTCTATCTCTCTGTCGAACCTACCCGGCCTCCTGAGGGCTGGATCAACGGCGTTCGGCCTATTCGTCGCCCCTATGACTATGACCTGGCCCCTGCTCTCTAGCCCATCCATGAGTGTTAGCAGCTGTGCTACCACCCTACGCTCTACCTCGCCGACGACCTCGTCCCTCTTTGGTGCGATTGCGTCAATCTCGTCTATGAATATAATACTGGGCGCGTTCTTGCGGGCCTCCTCGAATATCTCCCTGAGCCTCTGCTCGCTCTCACCGTAGAACTTACTCATTATCTCGGGCCCGTTAATGCTGATGAAGTACGCGTCGCTCTCATTAGCGACAGCCTTGGCTAGCAGTGTCTTACCAGTGCCCGGTGGACCGTAGAGTAGGATCCCCTTAGGGGGCTCGATGCCCAGCCTCTTGAATAGCTCCGGGTGCCTCAGGGGGAGCTCAACGAGCTCCCTTATCTTGAAGATTACGTGCTTGAGGCCGCCTATGTCCTCGTAGGTCACCCTCGGGAGGGATATGGAGCCTACAGGCTTCTCGAGGACCTCCACAATAGTCCTATCGGTCACTATAACGGCCCCACGCGGTCTTGTGTCGATGACTTGGAGCTGCACGGCCTGCCCTATAACCGGTATGACAACTATATCACCCTCGAGGAGCGGCGTGTTTATGAGCTTCTTCTTCACATAGTTCCTGAAGGCCTCGTCAACACTCATAGGCTGCGAGGTGGGCGCCAGCCTCACCTTGACGGCAGGCTTCACGTCAGCCTTCCTCACTATTACCTTGTCTCCAATGTTGACATCAGCATTCTTCCTCAGTATCCCATCCATCCTGATAATGTCTAGACCCTGGTCCTCCGGCAGGGCCGGCCAGGCTATGGCGACTGTCTTCTTCTTCTTACCCTCTATCTCGACGACGTCGCCTGGCTCGACGCCGAGGAGCCTCATAACGTTAATGTCTATCCTGACCTTCCTCTTCCCGGAGTCCCTAGGCCTCGCCTCCGCTACCCGGAGAACGACCTCCTTCCTAGTGGGCCTCTTCTCACCTTCGCCGCCGGCGGCGCTCGGCATCCTATAGCGCACCCCTAACTATCCAGGCCCCTGAAGTGGCAAGGTTCGGGGAGGCTTAATAGCGGGATGTAATGTCGGCTAAGGAGGCGTAACACTCTAGGAGAGCCTGTGGACGGCCTCTATCTCCACCTGATCCACCTCTGGGAGGCTCCGGAGCCTCTCCTCGAGGGCCTCGGTGCCGCCCTCCGTCTCCTCGGGCATCGATATTATGAGCTTGAGGGCCTTCAACCCGAAGGCTATGGGCTCGATGCCGCTTCCCTCGACTTTATAGCCCTCGGGCAGTGAGCCCTCAATCTTCGACTTCAAGGCGTCCAGGTCTATATCGATACTGGAGGGGAGAACCCTCAGTATTACAGCAACCCTAGCCATGCCCTGCCCACCTCACGGGCCTTCGAAGCCGCAGTAGGGGCACTTATATGGCGTGCCCTGCCTCCTGCACTTAGCGCACCTCCATATCAGGGCCTTGCCGCAGTTGGGGCAGTAGAACGCCACAGCCCTCTCCGTGGGGTGGATTATCCTGCCGCAGCTCGTGCATACAGGTGGCTCTACGGGGTCGTAGACGTCTATCCTCCTGGGTACGACGGCGGCCACTTCCTTGACCCCTCCCCGGCTCCCGGCGCCGAAGAATTTTAAGGATTAGCCGGGGAGGCCCGCGTAGGCCTCGAGCCCAACGCCCTCTAGGCTACCTAGCGATGGTTAGGTATGCACCTCGGTTATCGACCCCCGTCATCCAGGCGGACCCCCCGCCAATCTCCCTCAGGGCCCTCCTAGCTGCCGCTAGTAGCCCCCTAGCCGCCTCGACTGGGGCGAGCGAGTAGACCACAGGCCCCGGGCCCGACTGGCACACGCAGGGGGCCCCCGCCGCCCTCAGGGCACTCGCTACCGCCTCGGCCTCCCCGCAGCAATACCCTCCACCGCCTCCAGGCGCTAGGCGGCTCCTCGTATGGCTGTTCACCTCCTGCAGGAAGGCTGAGAGCCTAGCCCAGTCGCCCTCCGAGGCAGCGGGTAGGATCCCCATGAGCACAAGCCTAGCATTCACACACGCCTCCTCCTCGCCCTCCAGGGACCTAGGGGTGCAGCCCGGCGGCGCCCATCTCTTAGTGCTCTGAAGAGGCCTGGAGGGGAGCGTTGCAACGACGCGCCAGGACCTCGGGACAACACCGCGGTAGACAAGTGGTGGCGCGCTCCTCCCAGGGCTAGTGGAGGGGAAGCCGCCCTCCACTATGAAGCCTCCGTAGGTGAAGGCATTAACTCCCACGCCAGCCCTGAGGCCCAGCTCCAGGCCCATGGCAGCCTCGGCGGGATCGAACCTCCTCCGGTGAAGGGTGGCCACAGCCCACGCTATCGATAGGGCTAAGTGTACAGTAGAACCCAGGCCCACGTGGCGCGGCGGGATCTCGAGGACCCTGATGCGGGCCCCCTTGCACCCGTAGAGCCTGCAGGCCTTCTCAGCGTAGGTCAGCGCGTCGCCGTCGCCTCGGGGATCCTCTACGGCAAGGCCTCCTGGGGCGTCTTCGGCCTCAACGATTACCCTGGGCTCCTGGAGGGCGAAGCCGAGGAACCCGCAAACCCTGCCCAGGCCCCCATGCAGGTCAACAGCCCCAGCGTACACGTGGCTGGGGCTCGAGACTCTAACAAGCACAGGAGCCACCTAGAGCCCTCCCCGGGGGCCGCAACGTTAAACCCTTGAAGGGCCTCGAGGACCCTGGGGGCCTGTTGCGGGAGGGGTGCCTGGTAGCTGGTGAGGGGTTCCAACTGAGGGTTGTGGACTCTCCCCTATGGAGGGCCCGCCTGGTTGACGGGGAGCTCGAGGTTACACTACCGCTCCTCCGGGCTGACGCTACGGCCTCGGTTGTGGGCGAGAGACTCGCGGCCCCCCTGATGCTCCCCCACGAGCTTAGGGGCTGCCCGGAGAGCCTAGCCTCGAGGCTCGCTGGTGTCGTTGAGGCCTATAGGAGGAGGGTTGTAGTAGAGCAGCTCTACGACCTGGCCGTCCGCATGGGCCCCCTCGTCTCGGAGGCACTGGTTGACCCCTTTTATCCCCTTTACTCGAGGCTCAGGCTCCTAGCCAGGATCGCCCCTTGCCCAGCCAGGCTCCGGGGCGCCGATGAGCTTAGGGCGTCATACCTTGAGCTTAGCAGGGACGTGGCGAGTGTTGAGTCAGGCCTCCTCAGACTTAGAACACCTAGCCTGCGCCTTGAGTTCAAGGCCCTAGCCTCCAGGGTGAGGGCTACGCTACTCAGTATCTCTCATAGGATCCCTGTGCCGAGGACTCCCTGGGAGGGGCGGGAGTGCGATCTCGACGGGGTCTTCGGTGGTGTTAGCCGCCTTGTGAGGATGCCGGAGGGGATCTTCGCTGGTTTCTGCGAGGAGGAGCCTCTCAGCATTCTGGGTGAGGGGGATTGCAGGCCCCTCCCCCGCTTCTCGAGTGCCTATCTATGCGTGAGCGGCTCTAGGAGGGTGATAGTGAAGGACTACATGAAGATGGCTATCAAATGGCTCCCCGCAGCGATAGCTTCGAGTGTGGCCGTCCGCTATCGCCTGGGACCCAGGAGCAGGCTCGCGGCGGAGTACAAGTACCTCAGGTTGTTCAGGGAAGTTGTTGATACCCCAAGGATTGTGGCGGTCTGTAGTGACATAGCCAGGGCGGCCTCCTCAAGGGAGTACGTAGAGGGCCAGCCGGTCCTAGCCTCGAAGGAGCCCGGTCACTGGAGGCTGGCAGGCGAGGTTCTAGGCCGCCTTCACGAGGCTGGCTACGTTATGGGCGACTCAAACCCCGGTAACGTAATTGTTGACCTGCAGGGACTACCCTGGATTGTTGATGCCGAGCAGGCCAGGCGCTTCAGCCTACGCGGGGCGGCCTGGGATATAGTGGTGGCCCTCTCCTACTCCGGCTTATTCGATGCCGAGGATAGCCTACTACTGGAGATGCTGAGGGGTTATGCTGGCTCCTGGAGTGGCTCCCTGAAGATACTGGAGCTAGCCTCATCCCCGGCTCTCTGGCTGCCCATGAGAACTGTACCAAAGGCGTATTCGAAGAGGAGAATCCTAAGGGACTTCGTCTCGGGGAAGAGGGCTGGGTAACAACTCTAGGCCATCATCTATTAATACCAGGCCCCCGGACTCGATAGCCGCTGGGAGAACATATTAGCGTGGAGGTGGATTAGAGGTGAAGTTCCTGAGATGCAAGCCCGATAAGATACCCCCCTCGACCGGTAAGGTCGTTTCAATCATAGGAGCGGGCCCCGCTGGCCTCGGCGCGGCTGGCATACTGAGGTGCAAGGGCCACGAGGTCGTGGTTTACGATATGAACCCCGAGCCCGGCGGCCTGATAATATTTGGGATACCGGTGACGAGGATCCCCAAGGAGCCCGTCAGGAGGGGCATAAAGGAGCTCGTGGATGCCGGTGTCAAGTTTGTCCTAAACACGAAGGTTGACATGACCACTAGCCTGGGCATGATGGAGGAGGTCGTGTCACCGAAGCAGAGGATACACCTGGAGGACGTCATAAAGAAGAGCGACGCAGTCCTCATAGCCACCGGCACCTGGAGGACTAGGGACATGAAGGTCCCCGGAGAGGACCTCCCCTGGGTATACCCGGCCGTGGAGTGGATAGTCGCCCTCCACATGGCTAAGTACGGCTACAAGCCATGGAGCACGGTCCCACCGCTTGAGGGGAGGGTACTGGTGATAGGCGGCGGCCTGACGGCGGCGGACGCTGTCCTAATACCCGAGACTTACCCTGAAGTGAAGGATAAAGTGAAGGAGGTAGTGCTCAGCTACAGGAGGACAAAGGAGTACGCCCCCATGGGCCCAAAGGAGATCGAGAGCCTCATAGCGAAGGGCGCCAAGTACTGGGAGCTAACGCAGCCCATAGAGTTCAGGGAGGAGGGTGGCAAGAGGATAGTGCGGTTCGTTAGAATGAAGCTTGTACCCGTCGAAGGCGAGAAGAGGCCGAGGCCCGTGCCCATAGAGGGTAGCGAGTTCGAGGCCGAGTTCGACTACGTACTAAAGGCTGTGGGCGTGCTTCCAACACCACCAGTGGAGAACGGCTGCTGCGGCATAGAGGTCAACCCCAACGGCACGATAAAGACAGACGAGAACTTCATGACCACCAGGGAGGGCGTATTCGCCGCCGGAGACGTGAGACACGGCCCCAGCCTCATAGGGCCAGCCCTAAAGAGCGGCATAGACGCGGCCAACAAGATACACCAGTACCTAACCCAGAAGAGGTAGCGTCAGTAAGGGTGGACCCGCTCATCCCCACCCATTATTTTGGCGGGTCGCTATTGGAGTCACCAATCATCCGCTTACACCCCCTCGCAAGGGCTCGCCAATAAGGCTTCTATACCAGTAGGAAGGACGCCGTGCCAGCGTGCTAGCTGCGCTCAAGTGCTCGCTGGAGGATTGAGGTAGTGGCGTTCCGCGTTGGTGGGCCCGGGGGGATTTGAACCCCCGACCACCCGGTTATCAGCCGGGCGCTCTACCGGGCTGAGCTACGGGCCCCCGCGCCCTCTTGGGGGTTCCCAGTGGTATGGGCGTATGGGACGAGTGGGCTATAAATGATTAGCCGCTGGGGTCTATGCTTGCCCCTGCCTCCTCGGGGTTCCGATGGATCCCTGAGCGCCTGGGCGCCCTCTCTATTGTGGCAGGGCGGCACCGGGGTTCCCGGAGCCTAGGGAGCCTAGCTCCTCGTCTATTTGCCTCTTTATCTTGGTCTTAGTGTCGCTGTCAACACTTAGTATGTCCTCTAGGTTGGCCCCGTCGGCTTGCAGCACGCCCTTCAGGCTGAGTTTGACTAGTGCCTTATAGGCCACATACTCTAGGTAGGCCTCAGGCGCCTCTCCTCCCAGGTATGATCGGGCTATCTCGAGTGCTAGCTTATAGAGCAGCTGGGCCTGGCCACTGCTCTCGACCACCAGCTTCTCGCCCGAGCCCTCACTGGCCATGTAGTATAGTTCCTCGACAACGTCCTCGCTTAGTATGGCTAGGTAGCTGTTGTCCCCAGCCTTTGCTATGCTTATGTCGCCCGTGGCATCCTCGTCTATTAGCTTATAGACGTTGTCGCCATAGTTCTCGGGGTAGATATAGTATATCACACCCTCGTCGTGGACAGCCACGTAGACGGCCACCTTATGACCGGAGACCTCCTCGAAGAGGCTCCTCACAAGCCCCCAGACGAGTAGGGATGCCTCGCTTATGTCGCCCTGATCATCCTCCGCTCCCGCAAGGCCCTCCACGCCAATCTCCGGGAGTCCCATGGGAGGCCTATCGACGCCGGGGGCGACGGCCTCCGAGCCCCGGGGGGCCTCTATCCCCGGGAGGGCAACGGAGCCCTCCTCCAGCGCGTGCATGGCCCCCTGGAGGGCGGTATCGAGGATCCTGTCGACGAGGAGGTAGGAAGCTATCCAGGCGAGTGTCAGGAGGCCGAGTATGGCGGGGAGAGGTATGCTCGTTCTTATGAGGGCCAGGACGGGGGCGACTATCGAGAGGACGAGCATGAGCGCTATGACAGCCCTACTCCCCCTGCTTATCTTGAGTACAGCCAGCAGCTTCACCCCGGCCCCACTGGCCCCCGGGTTCCCTCTGCTCTCCAAAGCCTCCAGGCCTATTTAATGGGTACACTCGATAGGCTCGGACCGCGTCGTCGCTGCTGCTGTGTAGAGCGGAGGCACGAGTAAGGGTTGCGGGCGAGCCGTCAAAAAGCCCCCGTTAACCGGTAGTGGACGCCAACGTCGCGGGGTGACATGCCGTCTTGGGGGCCGTGTTAGTCACAAACGACGATGGTATAGACGCCCCAGGCCTGAAGGCCCTCGTGAACGCCTTGGTATCCAGGGGCTTCAGGGTATACGTCTCGGCGCCGCGCAGGCCCTCGAGTAGCTACGGCAAGGCACTCCTCTACCCCGCCACCTACGGGGAGGCGCGTCTCAACGGCGCGTTGAGGGCGTGGTGGGTCGACTCGACGCCCGCGGCAGCGGTGCTCGCGGCCCTGGGCCTACTACTGCCTGAGAGGCCCCGCCTGGTTGTGTCGGGCATAAACCGGGGGCCCAACATGGGTGTTGAGGATCTCTTCACGAGCGGTACCATAGGAGCGGCTGTAGAGGCCGTCCTCCACGGCATCCCGGCCATGGCTGTCAGCCTGGCAACCGATGGTGGCTACAGTGTCGATGACTATAGGGTAGCGGCTGAGCTGGCAGCAGACCTCGCAAGCCTTGCAGCCTCAAACCCTCCTCCCCCGGGGGCGGCTGGGCTCCTAGTAGTGAACGTGCCCGAGGGGGTACCCCGCGGCATCAGGGTGACGAGGCTTGCCTGGAACGACTATAGGATATCCCTCAGAGCCGAGGGGGCCTCGATAGCCCCTAGAAGGCACGGCTTCAGGGAGAGATACTGGGACAGGAGGCCTGGAAGCGACGTCGAGGCCGTGCTGAGCGGCTATGCCTCCCTGACTCCCGTGTGCCTCGCAAGGCTCTCCGAGCCCCCGAGAGAGGCTACTGAGTGGGCCTCCCGGCTGGCCAGGGGCCTAGAGGGTCACCTTCAATCCCTCGCCGGGCACTAGGAGCCTCGGGAGCCTGCTTCGACGGGCGTACTCGAGGCTCTCTGGGCTCAGGTGGAACGCGACCAGGGTATCAGCCCCCGCGAGCCCCACTGCTAGCCTCCAGGCCTGCCTGACACTCATGTGGAACCTAGCCGCCTTCTCGGACTCGCCGCTCGGGGGGAGCGTTGAGTCCGCCACCACAACCAGATGCCCCCTCAGCCTCGGTATCAGCCCCTCATCATAGGCGGTATCGGCGGTATAGGCCAAGAGCCCCTCTCCACCCTCCCGTATTGAGACGCCGTACGTGGGCACCTGATGCTTGACCCTGAAGAGGCTCGCCTCCACCACCCCGAGCCTTAGGGGCTCCCCGCTTCCGAGTATCCTCGGCGCGACCTCGGCGTTACCGGGCACCAGGGGCTCGAGGAGGCCGAGTAGCTCCGCTGCAACCTCCCCGTGGGCTATGACCTCCAGCCTCGGGCACCCCCGGGCCCCCCTGCTGCTCAGTAGCTGCACGAGCCCGCTCCAGTGGTCCGCGTGCCTGTGCGACACGTATACGGCGTCGACCTCACAGGGGTCGAAGCCCGCCTCCTCGAGGCGGGCCGCGCAGGAGTCACCACAGTCCAGGAGCATCCTGTAGTCTGGGGTCTCGACAAGCAGGGAGGGCCCAGCGTAGCCCGGGGGCGGATAGGAGCCCCCGGCGCCGAGGATGTGTAGTGAGAGGCTCACAGGCTCACACCAACAGCCTCCACGGGGGCTCTGGGGTTTAACGCCCTCCAGGCCAGCGCTATCGCCCTGCCCCAAGACCCAAGGAGCAAGGTGGTGTGGTTCCCCGGTCCTAGGAGGCCTCGCGTGGGCGCCTCAATGGCGACCTCGACCTGGGTCTCGCACTGGCGGCCCCTCCAGGGGGCTCCCGATACTATCATGCCCTCTGCGACTACGAGCCTCGAGGCATCCCAGGAAGCCCGTGCTAGTGTCGCCCTGAGCCCGACGGGGACCCATAGGGCTAGGGTGGGACTCGAGCCCGTAATGAAGTGCATCTCAACACTATGCGCCAGCCCCAGTGAGGGGGGCGCCCCACAGTGCGCGAGGCCTACGATGCCGCGTCCGGCCCAGGCGGTGTTAGCGAGGAAGCCCGGCCTGCCAGCGGCTAGTTGGGCGAGGTGAAGGGTGATAGTGGCGGGTACATCCCCCTCGCAGCCAACGGTCAGTCCCTCCATGTTCAGGAGGGCCATTGCAAGGCACGCGTTAGAGCCAGCCTCCTCGAGGAAGCTGGGGCAGCCGGGCGCTATGGCGTCGAGCCCCTCATCCTCTGCGAGTTTCCTCAGGGCGGCGTAGACGCCCATGGCCCACCGCAGGGACTCGCCGCTAGCCCTGACCCCGAGAGCCAGCTCCAGGAGCCATGCTGGGGGCCTCGGGGGCTCCCTGGGGATCCTGCGCAGAAGCTCCTCGACGGGGATCCTAGTAACCTCAACTCCAAGCCTCCCGGCGATCTCGCCTGGAGAGTGGGGGAGCCAGGGCGCGGGCTCACCAACTAACCCCAGCCTTGATTTCCTCAGAGCCGCAGCGGCCCTAAGCGCCCTATAAGCCGAGGCGAGGCCCCCGAGCGCCTCCCTGGAGCCAACGCCGAGGGCTCCCAAGTAGACGGGTAGGGCCCCCAGGCCCTCCAGGTCCCTCCGGATCTCGGCGAGGCTAGCAGCGCTGTTAGCCGCGGAGTGAGCCAGGACGGCGACGGGCCAAGAGGTGCTGGCCGCCTCCAGGGCCTCCCGCTCGACCCCGCCCGTCGCCAGGAGTAGGAGCAGGGCATCGCACCCCCTACCCCCTTGGGGGGCCCTTTCGATATCGAGCGCCAGCCTCCTGGCATCGTTCAGGAGAAGCTCCTCGACGAGGCGCGAGTAGTCCTCGGAGCCACGCGCCCCTAGGACCCTGTAGCCCACCCTA
>JALWEW010000025.1 GCA_027039295.1 Acidilobaceae archaeon | reverse complement strand
GGCGAGAGTAGTCCGAATACTATCTTATCTATCACATACCTCTCAACGAAGTCAGGCCTATACGCCATAACCGTCACCCCCCACGCTTCTAGCTAGACTTGGATTCACGATCCCCGAGGGCCCCATCGTTCGAGCCGTTAGTGCCCCCGCCATTAGCCGAGGCCCCCGCAGCGGCGAGCTTCCTCCTAAGCATGGCCGTGAACGGGGCTCCGACTATCTTGTTTGCAATATTGATCTTATCAGTGACCTTTATCTCCGGCTTGACGGCCATGCTCATGATCTCCTGTAGCAGTAGCTTGAATGCATATGGAACGACAACCGGCACCACGTCGGCGCCTGGCCCGTGTATGGGGCACTCGTAGACGCCCTTGTTCCTATTATACCATGCTATGTGGCCGCACTCGCGGCACACGTACATCACGTAGGCATCGCTATTATCGAGCATCCTATCGCGTATGAGCATCGCCGCTCCATGGCCTATAAGGGCGTCACGCTCCATCTCGCCGAACCTCAGCCCGCCCCTGCGGGCCCTGCCCTCCGTGGGCTGCCTGGTGAGTAGTTGCACCTTGCCCGTGGCGCGAGCGTGTATCTTGTCGGCAACCATGTGATATAGCCTCTGGTAGAAGACTATCCCTATCGTTATCGGCTTCTCGATCATCTCACCGGTCCTGCCGTCATACATCACCTCCCTAGCGTGTGGATGGTAGCCGTGCTTGAGTAGCCTAAGCTTTATGCCGTCAATCGACTCCTTGTAGAATGGCGTCCCGTCTATGAACCTCGCCTCGACGGCGCCTAGCTTGCCCGCTATCATCTCTATCAACTGGCCGACTGTCATCCTAGATGGTATGGCATGCGGGTTTAGGATGACATCGGGAATTATCCCCTCCTCCGTGTACGGCAGGTCGTACCTCTGGAAGATCATGCCTATGACTCCCTTCTGCCCGTGGCGGCTGGCGAACTTGTCACCTATCTCCGGTATGCGTAGGTCCCTCACCCTAACCTTCACGAGCTTGTGCTTCTCTATCGTCTGCGTAATTATGACTGCATCCACGACGCCCTTCTCTCCGTGTCGGAGCTGGACGCTGGTGTCCCTCCTGCGAAGCAGTGCGCTCGTAATAACCCTCTCCTCGCTCATGAACCTAGGCGGGCTCTGCCTACCTATTAGTACGTCACCACTCTTGACCTCCACCTCGGGCTCGACTATACCGTCGGGTGCAAGTTTCTGGTAGTACTCGTCACCCTTATGGTCCTCGAGCGATGGGCTGGGAACGAGTATCTTATCCGTGAGCCCTCCGGGATAAGCGTTCTCCTGGGCCGTGTAGACCCTGAAGAAGGTGGCCCTGCCGACGCCCATATCTATCGAGTACTTATTGAATATCAGCGCGTCCTCTATGTTATAGCCGCTGAAGGCCATCAGGGCAAGGACCAGGTTCTGGCCGGCAGGCCTAGCGTTGTAGCCCATCAGCTCGAGAGCGCGGGTCTGGACTATCGGCTTCTGCGGGTAGTGGAGCAGGTAGGAGTGACTGTCCATGCGGTAGTGGAAGTTGAGCGCGTAGAGGCCCAGAGCCTGCTTGGCCATGGCGCTCTGGTAGGTGTTCCTCGGGCTCTGGTTGTGCTCGAGGTATGGTATAACGCTGGCTGCGACGCCGAGTATAGCCGGGTTCCACAGCTCTAGGTGGGTATGCTCGGGTGTCACGTCCTCCGGGAACTCGGCTATGTACGCGTTCTCCTCCTCGTCGGGGTCGAGGAACTCTATTACGCCCTCCTTCACGAGGTCCCAGAAGTCCATCTCGCCCCTCTTAATCTTCTCGACGTGCTCCCGCGTAAGCTTGGGGACCCCGTTCTCCACGACTATGACCGGCCTCATCAGCCTGCCTCCATCTGTGTTAATATAGACCTCGTTGATGTACTCATCCATTATGTGAGCCACACTAACCTCGTGGTGTAGCCTACCGCTCCTACGCAGTTCTCGGAGCCTCCTTGCTAGCTCCTCGCCGTCGGGGTGGTAGCCTATGGGCCTCCCGTTTAGAAATACCTTGGCGCCGCTGACCATTACCTCAGGTACCTCGCCCTTCTCCACAGTCTCCCTTATCAGGTCCTCGAGCCTCTGGACGCCCAGCTCGTCGTAGAGGATCCGCTCCACCTCCTCCTCGGGCACGCCAACGCTTATGTAGGCGTATAGGGCGAGGTTCTTGACCAACCCACAATTCACACCCTCAGGGGTCTCAAAGGGGCAGAGCCTGCCCCAGTGGGTCCCGTGGAGGTCCCTGGCCTCGAAGTGGGCCTGGCCCCTGCTGAGAGGCGATACTACCCTGCGGAGGTGGCTTAGTAGGCTTATCCAGTTGGTCCTGTCTAGCTGCTGGCTTATACCGGTCCTGTCGCCTCCCCAATTGCCAGTTGCTATGGCGCCGCGTAGCTTGTCGGTTATTATGTTCTGCTTTACAAGGTACTTCAGGAATCTGATGGGCTGGTCTCTGACTATCATCTCCTCTAGCTTCTCTGATACGGCTGTTCTCAGGCTTATCGCAGCCTGCCTTACCAGCTCGGCTATCAGGTCGCCAGCGAGCCTAAGCCTCTTGTTGGATAGGTGGTCCTTATCGTCCTCGCCTCTCTTGCCAAGGTACAGCTGGAGGACCCTGTTAGCCATCTCAGCCAGGAAGTACGCCTTCTTCTTCCTGTCCTCGGGCCTCTTGCCAAGGTGGGGTAGGAAATTGTTGTCTATGAACTCTAATGCCCTCTCTATCCTTATCTCCCTCGGCTGGCCGGGGCTCGCTATCCTGTTGCCCAGGTACTCTAAGGCATCTTCGCGAGTACGTATGACCGAGGCCACCTTCTCTATGGACGGCATGAGCTCCCTCTGCACGTCCGGGTCCGTTGAGACGGCGTTAACGATCTCTATATCCTTCTCGAGGCCGAGCGCCATCATGAAAACATAGAATGGGATCCTCGCGTTAAGCCTTGAGACGCTTACCTCGAGGCTCCCGTCGCTCATCCTGTCTACTATTACCTGCCTCCTCTCACCCATATAGGAGGACACTATCTTCGCCGTATGCGTTATCTTCGCCGTGCCAGCCTTCGCAACGGTTGTTATTATCCTGTTTACGGCCAGGTCCTCCTGTGCAACTATGACCTTCTCACTCCCGTTAATTATAAAGTAGCCCCCAGGATCGTAGGGGTCCTCCCCTATAGCCATTAGCTCCTCGGGGCTCATCTTGGAGAGAGGGTCTATACGCGACTTAACCATCACGGGTATATCGCCCAGCTTTACCCTCTCACGCCTGCGAAGGACGCCGTTCTCGTAGAGCGCCATATCCGCCATGAGGGGGGCCATGTACGTTATGTTCCTAATCCTAGCCTCCATGGGTGTTAGTTTCGTTATCTTACCGTCGGCCTCCCTTACCTGAGGCTCTCCTATCTCGATGTTCTCGATTACAACCTTAATATCGGGTATACGGCCCAAGAGCCCCTTCTCCATCTGCCTCCTCAGCTTCCTACCCGCTGGCGTGATCTCTGAGATCTCCTTGAATATCATTGGGAGCACGTTATCCACGAAATAGTTGTATGAATCGAGGTGCTGCCTCGCCAGACCCTGCCGCCTGATATAATCACTGAACACAACCCAGAGATCATCCGGTGTCAGCGCGTGCGAGCTGCGAGGAGCGCCTCCCTCCCCACTCGCTCCCGAGCTATTGTTACCTCCACTCGACAAGCCTATCCAACCCCTCACTGGGGCACCACAATCCTATAGAATATAGCCTCCCCCGCTGTGGGGGAGCGGCGCCTGATCTCGATTATATCGCCGGGCTTCGCCTTGAGCAGGCGGGCAACGGGGTCATTAACACTTATCTGGGGCAACTGCCAGGGCTTTACGCCCAGCCTCCGCAGAACCTCCGCGGCCTCTTCTAGGCTAAGCAGCCTATGCTCCGGAACTAGCTCATGCTGCAGGATCTTCCTACTAACCTTACCGGGTCTCTTAGGCAAACCGACCCCCGCCCCCGGGCTAGCAGTAGAGGAGCGGCCCCACCAGGGGTTATATAGCGATAGAGCCGTCCCACCCACTAGCCCGAAGCGCTTCTGGCGTGCTCCGCGGGGCTACGCTTATGAGTCCCCGCAGGGTGTTCCAAAAGAGCGGTTGGGCCCGTAGCTCAGCTGGTAGAGCGGCGGGCTTTTAACCCGTAGGCCGAGTCGGCGGCCTGGCCGAGCGGGCGGAAGTCCCGGGTTCAAATCCCGGCGGGCCCGCCACACAAGGCCCCCAAGGGCTCCTAGGCGCCTAGGCCAGGTGGAAGGGGGTTGGCTAGCAGGAGGCTCGTGAACATAGATGGAGACGCATCCATTGTCGACGGTCTACCTGTTCTGGTCGTCGGTAGAGCTCAGGCCGTGATAATCGCTGATGTGCATCTCGGCTACGAGTCAGCGTTAGCGGCGACGGGTGTCTTCTTGCCGAGGATTCAGTTACGTAGTGCCCTGCGCCACCTGTCCGAGGCGCTCGAGTCCGTGCCGTGGAGGGCTAGACTCATCATAGACGGTGATCTGAAGCATACATTCGAGAAGCTCACAAGACAGGAGAGGGTTGAGATAGCACGCCTTGGAAGATGGCTCTCGACTGATAGCAGGGTGAAAGAGGTTATCGTAGTTAGGGGTAACCACGACACCTTCATAGCTCCCCTACTAAGGGACCTGGGTGTAGAACTCGTTGAGGGCTGCCTCGACCTAGGCGATGGATTAGCGGTGGCCCACGGCCATCAGCCTGTTAACTGTGATTTCGACACCCTAATTATAGGCCACGAGCACCCATCCCTTCAGGTCGACGTAGGCGGTGCGCGGGTAAAGCTCCCTGTGCTCCTCGATGTCCCACTACCCGACTCTGAGGCTAGAGTGCTAGTCCTACCAGCCTTCGGCGCCTACCAGACGGGCCACGCCGTATCCCTCGACAAAGAGGCCTACCTGTCACCAATCATCCGAGAGCGGGGCAACGTAGCCGATGCTGAGGTGTGGGTCGTCGACAGGGAGGCGGGCACCATGAGGCTGGGTCCACTCAAGTACGTACTACCGGTATAGGCTCAGCGCTCAGCCTTGCTCTCCATCCCCATGGGGAGAGGGGGGGTCAGTATTCCCAGCCATACATCATCGCCTTTACGTTCTAGTACTGAGGGCGTGTGCACCCGTTCTCCTTCAAAATCCTGTATATGCGCTCCACAGCCTCGTATACCTCGTTCTCCCTCTTAGCTCCCGTTATGACCATCTTGCCGCTACTGAATATCAAGAGTACGACGCGGGGCTTATCCATCCTATAGATGAGGCCGGGGAACTGGTCCGGCTCATACATGCTTCCGGGTAGGACGAACGCCGCCTTCTCGAGGTCTATGTTAACGTGTAGGTTCGCCGAGGCGACGATGTTTTGTATCTGTATCTTCGGCCTGCCCCTGATCTCTATCCCGTGCTCCTGGAGGCTCTTAAGTATCCTTTTGACCGCGTAGACTAGCTCGTTGATGCTCTTAGTGCCCGTGACAACCATTTTACCAGACTTGAATATGAGGGCTGTGACGCGGGGGTTCTTCATCCTATAGATGAGGCCGGGGAACTGGTCCGGGTTGTATTCGACGTCTATTACCCTAGCCTCGATGAGGTTTAGGTCGAGGCCGTGGTCCAGTATCACCGTGGCCACTATGTTCTCGATGTTGGCCTCTGGCTTGGGCTCCCTGGCTCCCTCCTTCTCGGTGGAAGCTTCCGTCGTCTCCTGGCCGCTCATACGCTGCACCGATGCCTTAAAAGGGGGCGTCAGACTATTTAAAGGCTCTAAAAAGCCCTAGGGCGCCGTGGGGATGAAGAAGCGGGCAGCCTTGGAGGACCCCTTGTGACTGCCCTAGTCTCACGCGGACCCCGCGTTAGAGGCTTAGCTTCTCGCGGAGCTTGGCTAGGAGTAGCAGGGTCTTAGCGTCCCGTATCTCGCCCCTCCTAGCCATCGCTAGAGCCTCTCCCACATCGAGTTTCATGACCTCTATGACCTCGCCTTCCTCGGGTGACGGCTCGCCCTCCAAGGGGTCCCAGACTATGTAGAAGTGCATGTACTCCGTCGAGTAGCCCGGAGTTAGGTACGCCTCCCCCACCTTCTCGAGGCGGCCGGGCCTCAGGCCTGTTTCCTCCCTTAGCTCGCGTATAGCCGCCTCCTCAGGTGACTCCCCCTCCTCGAGGGTCCCGGCAGGGGCCTCGATTATCCACCGGCCTACGGCAGGCCTGTACTGCCTGAGGAGTACCACGTGCCTCTCACCTATGACTGGGAGCACGGCTACCGTGTTGGGTATAACGACCCTCAGTATGACCCTAGGCCTCCTTCCAGGCAGCTCGGCCTTCCTGACCTCCACCCTGAACCTCTTATACGAGAGGGACGCCTCGAGGCCCTCGAGCGGGTCAGTCATCTCCTCCGCCCCCGGGCTAGAGCCTCGTGGGCGCGGGCTAAGTGGCCCGCGGCGAGCGCGGCCAGCAGGTTCACCTCCCCGGCGAGGACTGAAGCTGCCACTATCTCAGCGAACTTCAGGGCGTTAACCCCTGGGGGGTCGCCTCCCCCCGCGACGCCCATTATCGAGAGGGCCTCACGCTGGGTCGGGAGCCATGTGCCTCCCCCGACGGTCCCCACCTCGAGGCTTGGCAGCGTGACGCTCACGTAGAGGTCTCCACCACGGGGCTCGGTCCACGTGTAACCCATGCTGCTCTCGACCACTTGGGCTACGTCCTGGCCCGTGGCTATGAATATGGCCGCTATTATATTCGCGAAGTGGGCATTGAAGCCCAGGTTACCCGCTACGGCCCCGCCTAAGAGGTTCTTCGATAGGTTGACGTAGTGTATGGCCTCGGCTGAAGCCTTCAGGACGCCCTCTATCACGTCCCTCCTCAGCAGAGCCTCGGCTACGACATATTTGCCGCGGCCTAGCAACTTGTTTAGGTGGCTAGCCTTCTTATCGACGCACAGGTTGCCGCTCAGAGCCACGCACTCCATGCTGCCATCGTATGACGCCTCTATCTCCCTGCACACCTCATCGCTGGCTATCGTGGCCATGTTCATGCCCATAGCGTCTCCCGTCTTATACACGAGCCTGAGCCAGACGAGGTTCCCCACGATGAAGGGCTGTATCTCCACGAGCCTCCCATGCCTCGTCTTGCGTGATGCTGCCTCGCGTAGCCTCTCCTCGTTCTCCTTAACCCACTCGACGAGCCTCACGGCCTCCTCAATACTAGGCGTCCTTATCAGGGGGGCGCGGGCCATGCCATCCTTCACTACCCTAACCCTCGCCCCGCCGGAGAGGGTGATCGCCTTCATCCCCCTGTTTATGCTAGCCACCAGGGCTCCCTCAGTCGTCGCTAGCGGCACGTAGAAGTCGCCGCGGGCATACTCCCCCTCGACGCGCAGTGGGCCGGCGACTGCGAGTGGCACCTGGACGGCGCCTATGGGGTTCTCGATGTTGCGCCCCACGATCTCCTCGAAGTCTAGTATCGTAGACGCCACAGCCGAGAGGCTCACGCCAAGCTTCCTCTCGAGGTAGAGTCTCCTCACCAGGGCTGCCAGGTTCGAGTTGCCAAGCTCCCTGTCGAGGCGTGAAAGACTAGTCTCACCGCGCTCCAGCCTAGCTAGGGCCTCCTCCAGTAGCTTGGAGTGATCCTCCCCGCTAGCCTCCACGCGACCCACCCTTCAGCTTCGGCCTGAACATCACCCCATACCGTATTATGCCAGCCTCCCGGTCGCTGCGGATCCTCCTGAGGACCGCCTCCACCTCCATGCCAGTCCTCAGCTCGGAGGGGTCTGCGTCCGTGATCTCGGCTACAACCCTGACCCTGCCCAAGCGGACAAGGCCGAGGAGTACTGGGGCCTTGTGGCGTGACCCCTCGGGCACGGCGTATACCACGGTATAGGACTCTAGGACCCCCTCACTCGGCAGTGTAACCCTCTCGAGGTCCCTGGAGCCGCAGTAGGGGCAGGCTGGCATCGGGGGGTAGTGGATCCTGCCGCAGGCCTTGCAGCGGGCGGCCTCGAGCCTATAGAGGGCTCCCTTGACCCTCCACGTCTCGGGTACACTCAGGTCCATCGACACGCTAGGCCACCCCCTCTACTAGTACTAGGTGCGCGGAGGAGCCATCGCCACTAGCTATGACTGCAAGGCCCCTCCGCGCGCCGTCAACCTTCAGGCCGGGGTACTCGCCGGAAACCTGCAGGGCAAGCTCACCGACCATGTAGACTCCAGTCGCCCCCACGGGGTGCCCGCGGGCCTTGAGGCCCCCGGAGGGGTTGACTACGGGTCCATCGCCTCCGAGGGTGAACCTGCCCTCCATGGCGTCGACAGCCGCTCTCCCAGGCTCCGAGAGTCCGAGGGACTCGGCTAGTATTAGCCCTATACTCGTGAATGTGTCGCCTAGCTCTATAACATCGACGTCCACGGGCGCTATACCCGTGACCTCCCGGAGCCTGGCCGCCACCTCGCCCACCGACTCAGGAGCGAGTGGGTCCTCATTCATAGTGAACGACGGGTAACCGGCCGCTGAGGTTGCGAGGACTACCTTAGCCCTAGCGTCGCCGTGGGGCTCCGACTCGAGGACCAGGGCGGCCGCTCCATCGCCTAGGGGGAAAGAGTCGAGTAGCGTTAAGGGTTCTGCCACCTTAAGCGCCTTCGGCACCGCCGCGGGGTCTATAGCGAATGGAAGCATAGCGTACGGGTTGTGCTTTGCGTGGCTGTGATCCATTGCTGGCCAGTAGGATAGCGTGTCCCTGCTGACACCAAACCTCTCCATGTAGAGCCTGGCTAGGAGGCCCGCGACGCCCGCATGCCCGATATCATAGAGGGCCTGCACCTCAGCCTCGTAGAGCCTCTGGAGGTCCCTATAGACACGAGAGCTCACGTAATCCGTAAGCTTGTCGACACCTACAACCAATACTCTCCCCGCGGAGCCAGCCCTTATGAGAGAGCAGGCCGCCTCAACGGCCGCTAGCCCCGAGGCGTCACCCGCCTCCACCGCGAAGGTCTGGGCTCCCTTGAGCCCTAGGGCCCCAGCTAGGTGGCCCGCTAAGTCGAACTGACCCGCCTCCCTATAGCTAAGTGTTGAGGAGACAATGACTGCGTCGACCTTGTCAACACGCGCCGAGTCGAGCGCCTCGAGGGCAGCCCTAGCCGCTAGCTCCCTGAGGCCGAGATCGAAGTGCCTCCCAACCTTGGTTAGACCCACGCCAGTTATGTACACCTCCACGCGGACCACCCCACATCACTTTATTACATTAAATATACCGCGGAACTTCGCGTAGGTCGCGTAGTCTATCTCCTTCCTCCTGCTGAGGTAGTCATCGAAGAGTGGGGCCAGACTTCTCCTCTCCTCGATAGCATCAGTCACTACTATACTGTAGGCGTCAGAGCCTGCCCCGCTGCCGAAGGGCGCTACGAGGATCCTGTCACCGGGCTTGGCTACATCGAGCACCCTAGCGAGGCCTAGGAGAGCGCTCGCATTGTAGGTGTTACCTATAACCGGAGTGACGAGGCCGGGTAGCACCTTCTCCTTGGGAATTCCCAGCCTCCTCGCTATCCGCAGTGGGAACTTGCCGTTAGGCTGGTGGAATACTGCGTAGTCGAAGTCTGACGGCTTGAGGCCCAGCTCGGCTAGGAGGCCCTTGACAGCGTTCTCTATATGATGGAAGTATGCTGGCTCGCCCGTGAAGCCCTCGCCGTGCAGGGGGTAGGGCTGGTGAGCCCTCCTCCAGAAGTCCGGCGTATCAGTGACGTAGGTGTAGCTTCCCTCGAAGTAGGCAACAGCACCCTCACGTGGCCCTATAACGTAGGCCACAGCGCCGCTCGAGGCCGTGAATTCGAGCACGTCGCCGGGATTGGCCTGGGCCGTGTCGCTCCCTATTACGAGGCCGTACTCTATAAGCCCCGAGGCGACCATACCTATGAGGGCCCTGAGTCCCTCACTTGCTGCCCTGCAGGCGAACTCCAAGTCGCTGGCCATCGTGGCGGGCGTTATGCCCAGGGCCTCCGCTATTATCGTCGCGCTTGGCTTGACAGCATATGGCTTGGACTCTGTACCGAAGAAGACAGCGCCCACCCGCGAGGCCTCAATGGAGGCCCTCCTCAAGGCGTTCCTAGCCGCCTCGTAGCCCATTGTAACCGAGTCCTCATCGGGCCCGGCTACGGCCTTCTCCTTCATGCCGAGCCCCGAGGCCTGCTCTGGGGCCCAGCCCCACACTCTCGCGATCTCGCTCATGGGAAGCCTGTAGCGGGGCACATACGCGCCCCACCCGTGTATACCCGTCTTCCCCTCAGGCCTGCCCTCCAATCAGGATGCGCCCCCAGGCCTGCGGGGGCTGGGGTGGATCCCGCTAAAAAACTTAGACAGCCAGTATACCACCGTTAGACTATGGTCGAACTAGTCCTTATTATCTAAGGCTACTCGAGGCCCCCTGAATGGGGGTCGCATTATTGGGATACCCGCGGAGACTCATCACATTCATCGAGGTACTCATAGTAATCGGGGCCCTCACGCTAGCAATAGCCCCCCTCCCACTAGGGCCGGCATATCTCTCCCTCATAGACCCGGTACACGGCATAGGGGCCTCGGCTAAGGCCTCCAAGCTGCTCACCACAAGGCTCATAGCACCCGGCGTGCCGGGGTCGGCGGTCGTCGCTTGGGACCAGTACGGTATCCCCCACATCTATGCCACCACAGACGAGGCTGGCTTCTACGCCCTGGGCTGGGTGGAGGCGGGGCTCAGGCTATTCCAGATGGACCTCCTACGCAGGATCCCCGAGGGCAGGCTAGCCGGGCTCATAGGGCCGCAGGCCCTGCCCAGCGACCGCATAGTCATAAAGCTGGGCGTGCCGGATGCCGTGAGAAAGCAGGCCCTCGCCTCCCTGAGAGACCCGGCCCTCAGGGATATGAACAACCTCATAAGATACTTCATCTTAGGCATCAACGATTACATAAATTACGTGAACAGCCATGACATGGAGCCACTCGAATACCGCTTGCTCGGTCAGAAGCCCTCTCCATGGAATTACACGGACGTCTTCGCGGTATCCAAGCTACCAGCACTCCTCTACTCCTTCAGCGAGTCTGACCTGGCCCTGGAGAAGCTAGTCCAGAGGTGGGGCCCTGGTCTACTGCTGCACTTGGGCGTAGGCCATGCGTGGCCCCCCTATACGGCGTACTGCAACGAGTCGAAGCGCTGGAGCCCCGGGCCCACGCCCTTGTCACCGCCTGTGTATAACCCCTCTAAGGCGCCCAGAGTAAGCAAGGCTCTGGAGGACCTCGAGCCCCTAGAGGAGTGGCTCCGAATAGCCACGGGTGGGGAGCCCGCGAGCTCTGCCTTCGCCATAAACCCAGCGTTCACCACCGACCACGGAACACTCCTGGTGGACGACCTGCACGACTCGCTAACCGCTCCTCCCCTCTGGCTCATAGTGCAGCTAACGACGCCATCCTTCCACGTCGCCGGCCTCGTCTTGCCGGGGACCCCCTTCGTCTTCGTTGGGAGAAACCTCTTCGTAGCGTGGGGCTTCACCTCATCAATGGCTGACCAGATCGACTTCTACTACTTCAAGTGGAACTCAAGGGGAGAGTACTTCTACAATGGCACCTGGCACAAGCCTGTGGAGAAGGAGGTACACGTAGAGGTGTGGAATCCCCTGAAGAGGAAATACACGGTTGCTACTGTAAATGCGACATACACACTGGTAGGCCCGCTCATCGGCTATGGCAACGAGTCCTACGCCGTCAGGTGGACTTTTTACTATAGCAGCAACGAGCTGGCGTTCCTTTGGAGGCTCAACCTAGCCAGGGACTACAAGGACGCCCTCAGAGCGCAGCTAACGCTGGGGACGCCCCTGCTGAACCTCTTCGTGGCGGATACTGGGGGGCACATTGCTTGGAGCCCCGTAGGCTACCTGCCGCTCCGCATTAACTTACCACTCATAGAGTACCGTGGGCTCAAGGCGGTTAACACAGGGTTCCTACCCTTTAACGCCAGCGCGGGCCAGGGCCTCTGGGCTGGCCTCATCCCGAAGACGAGCCTGCGAGTGGTTGTAGACCCCAGGAGACCTTTCCTCGCTAACGCTAACAATGCGCCTTTCCTGGGCAACTGCACCACACCCTCGGGCAGGATAATCTATGGATACGAGTACAGTAGCGGTTATAGGGCCAAGAGGCTCTTCGAACTAGTAAAATCCTATATAGCCAGGCCCCTCGGCATAAACGCTAGCGAGGCCGAGGCCATACTAAACGATACCGTGGATCTAGGGCTCCTGGAGTATACCAGGCTACTAGTGGGCCTCGCCTCAGCCGTGCCAGCGAAGCTCACACCCCTAGAAGCGAAGGTTATATCGGGTCTCATGGCATGGAGGGGCGACACGAGCCTGAACTCTACCATGTCGACTATAGCGCTCGTGTGGACTAGCCTCTACACCAAGGAGTTGTGGAACCACCTCTTGGGAGGTAACTATAGCGAGGCGTTCGAGGGCGCTAGGCTCAGGTGGACCCTAACACTCCTGGAGGCCTATTCCAACGGTGAGGAGTGGGTATACGACTATATCAACAAGGGCTACCCCGAGGAACTCGCAGTCTCAACACTCTCCAAGGCAATACACATACTCGAGGAGTTCTACGATAGCAAAAACGTGTCCAACTGGAGGTACGGCCGCTTCCACTACTACCAGCCGAGGAGCCCCCTAGGCTGGCTCCTGCCGGGCCTGAACCTCGGGCGAGTCAGCGCTCCAGGCGGGCCGGATAGCGTGCTCCTCGCGAGACCCTCAGAGGTAAGCGCTACCCGGGGAGCACCCGTTGGTGTAGCCTCTATTGCGAGAGTGATATGCGACCTAGGCACGACGAGGATACTGGTCTCCATACCGGGAGGCGAGAGCGGCAGCCCCTTCAGCCCCCACTACTCTGACCTCTACCGCATCTGGGCCCGGGGAGGCTACGTCTCGTTAGACCTGGCCGCTAAACCGCCGAGCAGTGGTGCAAGGCTTGTGATAAACGCGTGGGGGTGAGTCAGGGGTTGACGCGGAGGAGAAGCCTCTCGAGGGAAGCGCTCTTCGCCGGAGCGTATATTCTAGCCTATGTCTTCTATGCTGTCCTACTCGTCGCAGCACCCAATCCCTGGAACCTCTACGCCGCCGCCTTAGCCGCGGGCCTCGCGGGCGCGCTGGCCTCAGGCCCCCTCTGGGGCGCGCTGGCCTCGGGTCTAGGCGGCATCTCGGGGCACTTGACCCTGCTGGCCGCTAGCCCCGTGGAGGGCTTCGTGGCTGGACTCGCTAGGGTGACGGGGTGGACTCCCCTGGTGGTGGGCTTCCTCTATAGTCTCCTCGTGCCAGCGGGGGTGGCCGTGGTTGCCTGGCATGGGGCGCGTGGAGTGCAGGCCTGGAGGCGTGGTGGTTAAGGTTAGCGGCTCCCTAGTCTACCCCCCGAGCAGCGAGTACGTGGGCTCCCTGAGGGACGCCGCGGGGCTCCTCGTGAAGAGGTGCGGGAGGCTCGGCCTCGTGGTGGGCGGGGGCCCGCTGGCACGCGAGGCTATAGAGGCCCTGAAGCCACTCGGCCTTGGGCTCTCGGTGCTCGACATCGCTGGAATCAGAGCCTCGCGCTTCAACGCCTTCCTAGTAGCGGCATCGCTCCACCCACTTGCTCCGCTGAGGGTCCCGGAGAGCGTGGAGGAAGCACTAGACCTGCTGTCTAGCTGGAAGGCGGTGGTGATGGGGGGCCTCCAGCCCGGGCAGAGTACTAACGCCGTCGCCGCCTCACTAGCGGAGGCCATGGGGGCCGGTGTCCTAGTTAACCTATTGAAGGGCGTGGACGGAGTCTACTACCCCGCGCCGGGCGTGCCCGGCTCGCGGAGGCTCGAGAGGGCCTCCTACTCCGACCTAAGGAGGGTTATAGAGGGCCTCAGCCAGACGCCGGGGGGCTACGCCTTATTCGACGCTGTTGCTCTGAACATGGTTGAGAGGAGCGCCATCAAAATAATCTTCATGGACGGAGGGGACCCCAGGAGGATCCTAGAGGCCCTAGACGGCACCGGAGCCTTCACCCTCGTAGAGCCCGGCCGGGGCTAGGCCGTGATGCCTCATACTAACCCTCTCTCGCGGAGCAATTGCACGTAGAGCCTGAAGCCCTCGTGTATGGTAGTTGTGTGCCTCGTAGTCACTATGTTCGAGTCCCTCTCAGCGGGGCTTCCCGTGTAAGTGGCGCCAGCATTTACTAGGTCATCGGCTATACCGGGATGCCCCGTCACTCTCCTCCCCCGGATGACCCCGGCACTCGCTAGGAGTAAGGGACCGTGGCATATCGCTATCACGGGGATTCCATTGGATGCAAGCCTCCTGACTAGCTCCACAGCCTCTCGGCTCAGTCTCGCTCGCTCGGGGCCCCTGCCGCCCGGTATGACTAGGGCGTCCCACTCCATCTCCAGTGCCTCCCGGAATTCTATGTCAACGGTGAACTCTATCCCCCTCTTCCCCCGGATCCTCCTCGGAGCCGGGACAGGCTCTCCCCGGGGGCCTAGCGTCAGGTACTCACTTGTCTTCCTCGAGGCTGCCAGGTACGTCTCAAAGCCCAGCTCCTTCATCCTATACATCGAGTAGTATAACTCGAGGTCATCAACATCGTCCTCCGCCACAATAACAGCTCTGGGACTCAAGGCCCTAGCACCTCCCCAGCCCGATGAGGCGCTCCAGCGAGGAGTATACCCAGTGCAGGATTCTTAGTGTTAAGCCCCACACGATCAGCCCCCCCTCAAGCTCGACGCCCATGACCTCGAAGTCTCTCGGATGCCGTAGCCTAGCGGGCCTGGCGCCCGCAACAGTCTCCAGCGACGCCCAGAACACCGTGTCAACCTCGCTAGAATTGGGCTTAACGCAGAGGGGGCCCCGCGTGACCGCTATGATAGGCCTAACGACGATGGAGCCCCTTGAGGTGGCATGCAGAGGGCCGAGGCAGAGGATCCTCACGTAGGCCGGGTTAACCCAGGCCTCCTCCCAAGCCTCGCGCAGCGCCGCCGCAATAGAGTCCTCCCCGGGCCGTATACGCCCTCCTGGTAGCGCGACGTCGCAAGCCCAGGGAGAACCCTGGGAGCAACTCTTACGCTCCAAGAGCACATAGCCTCCGGGGGATAGGAGCACCAGGACGGCAGCCTCCTCCAGCTCCAAGGCCTTCACACCCCGCTGGCGCGGCGCCCAGTCCATGCGGGCCTTCACGTCATCCCGCGGCTAGCCTGTGGTCTGTATTCAACCCGGGTTCCCTCTTCATCGGGCGCCGCGCCAGCCCCTCGATTCCACGGGCAAAGCTTTATTCGCCCCCCGGCTCTCCAAGTACTACACGGCTGGGCCCGTAGCTCAGCCAGGCAGAGCGGCGGGCTCCAGAGCCGGGGGGATAGGCCTACCTCGGAGAGACCCGTAGGTCGGGGGTTCGAGTCCCCCCGGGCCCACCACATGGGCTGCACGGGCCCTCCTGCTTGGTGAAAGCTTCTATTAACTCCCCTAGAGCCGTTGGGCTTGGGGTGCGGGCTTGGCCAGGGGGCCCTTCATAGAGAATATGATAGAGTTCGTCGACGGTAACACCCTAGTGGTTAACGGGATAGGGAGGCCGAAGCGCATCCAATTGCCGGAGGAGATTATCGAGTGGGTGAAGGGAAGCGTCTACGCGAGGATAGTGTTGAAGGAGCTTGCGACGCACTACAAGTTCCGCTCTAGACTTACGCACCCCGGGGCTCTTAGGAGCCTCCTGCTTCTCCTCTACTCCAGGGCTCATGGCGTGGCCCCCTACAGGGTAGCCAGGCGTTATGGCGTGTCGCCCGAGCAGCTCTACAGGCTAGAGAGAGGGCTGAAGAAGGACGGGCTCTACGACTATGTTATGAACGTCCTCTCGCTCGACGGCCAGGAGAGATGAGCGGCCCATGAGCTCTCCGAGGGGCAGCACACTCTGCGACTCGTGCCACTCGAGGCCAGCGATACTCTACCAGCCCCACAGTGGCAGGCGCCTGTGCCGGGAGTGCTTCCTCGACGACATACGTAGACGCGTTGAGGACGAGCTAAGTAGATGGCGCATGGTAAGGCCGGGTGACACGCTCCTCCTAGCCCTCAGCGGGGGCAAGGACAGCTTTGTTCTACTCGACATCCTCACAATGATATACAAGCCGTCCCGGATGCTCGCTGTATCCATAGTCGAGGGTATACCCGGCTACAATAGGCACGAGGATATAGAGAAGATGAGGGTCTATGCTAGGGAGAGGGGTGTAGACCTCATAGTCACGAGTATAAGAGAGTACACTGGCCTATACCTTAGCGAGATAGTGTCCTCGGCGTGGAAGAGGGGAGTGAAAATATCGCCATGCACATACTGTGGGATCCTACGGAGGAGGATAATAAACTACTACGCCCGAGTCTACGGTGCAACCAAGACCGTCACGGCCCACAACCTCGACGATGAAGCGCAGACGGCGCTCATAAACATCCTGAGGGGCGACATCGTGGGGCTCCTCAGGCAGCACCCCCTAGCACCGCCCGCGAGCCCCAAGCTCGTGCCCCGCATAAAGCCCCTCAGAAAGATATACGAGTGGGAGACCGTGACCTACGCCTTCCTCAAGGGCTTCCGCTTCCAAGAGACCGAGTGCATGTACATACGCTACCGCCCCACGCTCCGGGCGAGGATAAGGGAGGCCCTCTACGCGCTCGAAGCCGAGGCCCCGGGGAGCCTACTACGCCTCATGGAGACTCTTGACAGGCTCCTCGCTGAGCCTGCTTCCAAGCTCAGCGTCGAGGAGCTGCCGCCATGCAAGCGCTGTGGGGAACCCACGAGCCCCACCCGGGAGCTATGCAAGCTATGCGAGATCCTAGAGGCGGCTGGAGTAAGCAGGCCACTCTACTCCCTTCCCTGGCTCCGTGCAGGAG
>JALWEW010000024.1 GCA_027039295.1 Acidilobaceae archaeon | reverse complement strand
TTCTTGGAGTGATACGCCTCAGCCCTGAGGCCCGCGTCCCTCAGCATCGAGGCAAGCCTCTCAGCGGCCTCTATGCCCGCGTCCACGGGCACATAGACCAGCGTACCATCGCCGAGCTTCCTGGTGATATTCACTGCCACGGAGTATACATCCTCCACCTCGTCGGTGTACGAGTCTATGACGTTGCGCAGGCCTATATCGCCCCGCCCCCCGGCCTCGAAGCCGAGTAGCACCCTGAAGAGGTGGACCCTCCTCCCGCGGGGCCTTCCAGTGGCACTACTCACTATTAGAGAGGCGGCCTTCCCCCTGATCGCGAGCAACTTATCCCTTAGCGCGCTCCATTCCCTCTCCGATTCCAGGTATTGCTTTCTAAGATCCTCTAGGCGCTCGCGCTTACCGCTCTCTAGGAGGGCCCTATACCTATTAGCTAGGGAGGCCAGCCTCCTCTGGAGGGCTAGCGCTTTAAGCCCGATCTCTATATCCTCGTCCGTGAAGCCAACCACCTTTAGAACAGCGTCAACGCTCCTAGCGCTGCGCAGTACCGCGTCGACGTCGTCGACGAATACGAGTCTATACTTGTACCTCGAGAGTATGTCTTGGTTCTTCCTCATGTACGCGGCCGTCGTTATAAGTATATCGAAGTCCCCAGTCTCGACTAGATACTCCGCTTCGCGCCTGAGCCTCCTAGGCATCTTAGCGTGTATCGCGGCGACATTAGGCTGGCACGAGACTCTAGCAGTCATCGAGTCAAGCTTCTCCTTGGCCTGGGCGACAAGCGTTGTTGTCGGCACCACTATGTAGCTCTTGGCCTTGTGCTTGCATGCATAGAAGAGTGCTGCAACGAGGCCGAAAGTGGTCTTGCCGACGCCTGTGGGGGCGATGATCGAGAAGCTATCGCCCCTCACGAGCCTCCGGGCCCACGTCCTCTGGGCACCCCATGGCTTGGAGCCTACAGCCTTCTCGAAGAAACTCATCAGCTCCTTCGACTCCCTCTCGAGACGGTAGAGTCTGTCGTACCTCTCGGTGAGGGTTCCCTCTCTCTTGAGGGCCTCCCTGATGGCCTCGATGGAGCGCTCTCTAGGTGGGTGCCTAAGGCACCTCTCGCATGGGAGCCCTGCGAGCAGCCTGGCCTCGCTGGTGGGCCCGCCACAGTTTGGGCATGACCAGCGGTAGATTCCCCTGCCTACGACGCCCTTCTCCAAAGGGGGAGCACCCTACCCGGTATGAGTTAAGTCATGTCCCACTATATTAGGCTGTAATACCATAAATACTATTTAATTCAATTATTTTAATATAATCTTTTTCTTAATATAAGTCTATAGTCGAAGGATCTAGGGACAACCACTTATAAGCATACGACGCCAGCAGTAACAGGTGGAGGTGTGGAGTGAATGGCAGCCAGAAGCGAGGGCCGGAGGGTAGAAGTTACTGGAAGGAGGAACTGGCTAAGGGTAACTGAGGCCGACCGTGTCGCCCTAGAGGATCACATAGCCGAAGTAGCAGGGCTAGGCTGCTAAGGCCCCCTAAGGCGTCTCATCCCTTTGAACTCCAGGGATCCTAGGGATCCTAGTTTGGCGTGACACGGATGGGCAGGGTTCACAACATCTATCTTCAGTTGCAAATAGTGATATTGGGGCTATAATTAAATCCGAGTCCTAGAACGGAGACTCCGGGCTCAGGCGGTGTAACTACTACGGGATGAGCGGACGACGGTCAACTGAGGCCTGAGAGCTGGTGAGGACCATTCCCCTTGAGCGACCGCCACCACCTACGGTACCTCAGCATCCTAGGCTCCGCATACCACGGCCCTAGGGGTAAGGCTTGTCCTAATCGTAGTCTGTATAATCGCCTGTTTCTCCCATTATCTTCATATTTAGCTCGGCGGCACTTCGTCCGCACTGGATCCCCGGGTGAGTGGTCTCTTGGGGGCCTGGGATTTCGACGAATCCATATTAGAGGGCGCTGTTGGCGCGATGATTGGCGCTGGGGCTCGCTATGCTGAGGCCAGAGTGCACACCCTCTCGTCAACCAGCATAGTGTTAATGAATGGGGCAGTTGTTAGCATAGGCTCGGACGAGAGATGGGGTGTCGCCTTTAGGGCCGTGGTTGATGGCGGCCTGGGCTTTTCTAGCGCGACGCTGGGGAGGGCAGCGCAGGACGACCTAAAAGAGGGGGCGCTCAGGGCTGTGGCGGCAGCCAGGGTCTCGGCTGGTCTCGTGAAGAAGCCTATAGAGATGGCTCCTGCACGGCTTGGCAGGGCAAGCTACGAGGTTAGGCCACGCAGGGATCCAGCTGAACTGGCGGTGGAGGACAAGATTAGACTCCTGCGTGACATCTATAGCGGTCTTTTCCTTGGGAGGGATGGCTTTAGGGTTAACAGCGTGACAATAGTGTACAGAGAGTCCGTTGAGGAGAAGCTCCTCGTAACTAGTGATGGGGCGTTCGTGAGGTCTAGGATCCCGCGGGTCTCGGTGTTCTACAACATAGCGGCCTCCTCCGACAAGGGGAGGGCGAATAGGTGGTTCATGATAGGGGCTAGTGGGGGCCTAGAGGTCATCGATGAAATGGGCCTCAGGGAGAGCATGGAATCCGACGTGGAGAGCCTGTACATAAACCTAGTGAAGGCTGAGGCCAGCCCTAAGGGTGTAATGGATGTTGTGGTTTCGCCCGAGATCTCCGGCATCATGGCTCACGAGGCCTCCGGCCACCCGAGCGAGGCCGATAGGATCCTCGGGAGGGAGGCAGCGCAGGCGGGGCTGAGCTTCAGGACCTACTACAAGGGGAGGATAATCGGCTCGAGACACGTCACGGTCATCGATGACCCCACGATACCTGGTAGCTATGGATTCTACCTATACGACGATGAGGGGGTAGCGGCTAGGCCTAGAATCCTCTACAAGCAAGGCGAGCTATACGAGATGCTCCACAACCGTGAGACGGCCGCAGTCTACGGTATCGAGAGCAATGGGGCGGCCAGGGCGATGGACTACCGTAGCGAGCCCATAGTTAGGATGTCGAACACCTACATAGCACCAGGCGACTATAGCCTCGACGAGCTCCTGGAGGATGTGAGGCTCGGCATCTTCATTAAGAAGTACATGGAGTGGAATATAGACGACGTCAGGTGGGGCCAGAGATATGGCGCCCTCGAGGCCTATCTGATCAGGAATGGTAGGGTGGAACGCCCCGTCAGGGGCGCTGTGCTCGAGGGCACGACTAGGGCACTCTTCGCGAGCGTAGATGCCGTCTCCAGGGACCTCGAGTTCTATGCCGGGACCTGTGGTAAGGGAGAGCCCCCGCAGGGGGTACCCGTGTGGATGGGTGGGCCATACATGAGGCTTAGGGAGGTGACGGTCAGGTGACCCTTCTAGACGAGGCATCGAGGATGGCCTCCGAGGCCATCGAGAAACTCTCGGAGGCAGGCTACGAGGCTGCAGTCCTGGCAGTCTCAAGGGCCAGCCTGATGCTCAAGATAGCCCACGGCGAGGCCAGCGTCACCCAGTCCTGGCTGACGAGATCTACGAGCGCCTACGTCGCCAAGGATAAGCGAATGGCGGTCTACTCCAGCGAGTCACCGGAACCCTGGAGGGACATACTCGAGGCATCGAGGAGCCTCAGGGCACTCGAGGAGTCCCCCCTCTACGCGCCGCTGCCCGAGCCCAGCGGGTCCCCGCTGAGCAGGGTGGACGAGAAGATCAGGGACGCCGCCCTAACGGGCGATGCCTCCTTCATACTCGAGGACCTAGAGCTGTCCCAGCTGGGCGACGCCGCTGGCATGGTGCTTCTAGAGTACACGGCAACAGCGCTAGCTACTACGGCTGGCGCGGAGCTGGCATACGAAGCGACGCGCTTCAACGGTTACATGAGGGTCTTCCGCGGCGAGGCGAGTGGGCAGTGGAGCTGGACCTCCACGGTCTACGACGTGAACGCTGCGAAGAGGGCCCTCGGCCAGGCCGTGCAGCTGGCCGAGGAGTGCAGCAGGCTACCCAAGGCTACGATAGAGCCGGGAGAGTATAGGGTCCTCCTAGGCCCTATGGTGGTCGGGAACCTCGCGGAGGAACTCGTCTCCTCCGCCTCAGCGGGCTCTGTAATATTCGGTATGAGCTTCCTCCGCGAAGCCAAACCCGGCGATACCATCGCCTCCGAGGCCCTCACCGTGGAGGATAAGCCCCGCGACACCAGCCTTCCACTCTTTAGGGGCTTCGACGATGAGGGGGTGGCGACTAGGGACAAGGCCATAGTTGAGAGGGGGGTATTCAAGGGGTTCCTACACAACACCAAGACCGCCAGGCTTATGGGCGCCTCAACCACAGGCAACGCTGGGTGGATCATGCCAACTCCCTTCAACATACACATAGCGCCTGGCACGCTGAAGCCGGATGACATGCTAGACTCGCTGTGGGATGGAGTGTATATAACGAATAACTGGTACACCAGATTCCAGAACTACCTGGAGGGGGAGTTCTCAACAGTCTCGAGGGACGCCGTCTTCCTGGTCAAGAATGGCGAGCCGAGAGCCTGCCTGGGGAGGATCAGGATAGCCGACAGGATGCCCAGGCTAATGAAGGTGATAGAGGATCTAAGCGCGGAGAGGTGGCCGATACAGTGGTGGGAGGTCAGCCACCCAACCCTGGCCCCCTATGTGCTACTATCCAAGGCTAGGCTGAGCGTGGCCGACGTCTAGCGCTTGAGCCCGAGGTGCTCAAGTAGCTCCTCAACACCTGCCTTAAACTTTTCTCTCACATCCCTCACGCTCCTACGGGCATCGCGGCCGACGGGATCCCCGAGGCCCAGTAAGCCCGCCGTGAAGGCTGGGAGACCCTCTAGGAGACCGCTGCCGTATCCGCCCTCAACGACCACCGCAATGGGCCTCCCAAGCCCCCTAAGCATGACACCCAGCTCATGATAGGAAGGGCTAGCTAGGCTGACTGATGACATGTAGTTATCGCCCCGGTACCCATCGAAGCCAGCATCAACCACTATGTAGTCCGGGTCGAAGCCGCGTATGAGGTTCACGGCTAGCCGGGCGGCTTCTAGGAATACATCATCCCTCGCGCCCGGCGGCAGGATTATGTTAGCCTTAGTGCCCTCAGCCCCAGGCCCCCCAGTCTGCCAGGGGTAGCCCGTGCCTGGGTAGATAGTTCTTGGGTCCTGGTGTATGTCGACATGCTGGATCCTCGGGTCGTTGTATACTATCTCCTGCGTGCCGTTGCCGTGGTGGAGGTCGAAGTCTAAAATGGACACCCTGCCGCGGGATGAGAGCTTCCTGGCTATGAGGGCTGACGTGTTGAGAATACAGAAGCCTAGGGTGGGCGCTCCCATGGCGGCTCCGTCCCTCCCAGCATGGTGGCCCGGAGGCCTCGGGAGGAGCAGGACCAACCCCTCGCCACCCACTAGGGAGTCGACAGTCAATAGGGCCGCGCCAGCCAAGCGCTTCAAGGCCTCGTGGGTCCCCGGTGATATGTAGGTGTCCGGGTCGAGCCACTCCACTTCACTCAGCCCCCTACTGGCCACGCGGCGGAGGTACTCCTCGCTATGCACTAGCCTATACTCCCCGACGTCCCCCAGGGGGATCTCGGGGGCGCTGAAGCGCTCCAGGATCCCGTAATCCCTCAGCCCGGAGAGCATGAGATCCAGTCTCCGTGGGTTCTCGGGGTGCTCATAGGGGCTAGGGTCATGCAGCTTGAAATCCTCATGGTATAGGAGCGCCGCCACGGCTCTACACCTCAAGCCTCAGCGAGTAACTCACGCCTTCAGGCCCTATGCTATAATGCAGCTTAAGGAAGGGTATAAGCCCGCCCTTATAGTAGAGGACGCTTAGGCTCCTCTCGAGACCCCTCGTGGTCTCCTCCGAGTGCAGCCTCATGTAGAGGTCGGCCATCTCGGCCATGACTGAGATAATATGTTCGGGCACTGTCTGGGGGTTAACTACTAGGAGTAGCAGGAAGTCCTTCCTCTGACGCGCGGAAGCGAACACCTCGGCTAGTCCCTCGATTCTGAAGTCGCCGCCGAGGCCGCTCGTGGCATCCACTATAATGAGGGTCCTATCTCCCGCGCTCAGGCTAGCGCTGAGCGCCTCCTCTAGACTGTTGGAGGATACCACTTGAGCCCTACCAGCCCTCTCCTGGAAGGCCAAGTCCAAGCCCATGCCCCTAGCCACGTCGTAGATGTAGGCTGGGTCGTCTAGGATCATCACGTAGATGAGCCGCAGGTCCGGCTCGGATAAGAGGCACCTCTTCGCTATGTCTAGAGCCACAACCTCGGGATACGCGAGGAGGGGCCCTGCAAGGACGGCCACCCCCGAGCGCCGGGGGCTCTTTTCGAGGTACCTGTCCAGCTCGTGTATGCATAACCTCAACTACCGCACCTCCCCGGTGCCTCGGAGATGCGGGGCGGCATCATCGCCCCTTACCAGGCTCTAAGTGTTCTGGGGTTCCTCCTCATAGGCCCCGCTACTCCTCTTGCACCGCCCTACTCATAATAGTATAGCATATTATCGAGGCTGTTATATACTCCACGATGTGGGCTATATCCACGACCCTCCCTAGCATGTAGAGGAACGCTGGGCTCACCTCGTGCACGAGCTCCCTCACATTATCCCTCACATCTAAGACGCTCTTTATCTTCCAGTAGATGTCCTCTGCCTTCTTAGAGCTTGGAGGATTCACAGCGGAGCCTATGGTGGCCATGGTTATCTCGAGCAGTTCTAGGAGCAGTTTGAGCCTCTCCTTCTCGTCGCTACTTAACATGTCGTAGAGTGACGCTGCGTCGAGGGCCAACGTATATATTGTCGTTGCGGCGAGGCTTGTTAAGTTAGCTATGTTTAAAAGGATCTTGCCAAGCCTATCCTCCTTGCTGTCTATGTAGACCCTTTTATTGGCGAGGCGCAGGATCTTATAGCTGAGCCTGCGCACCTCACTGTACTCATCTTCTACGGCCTTCCTCCTGTTGCACCCCTCATCGAGTATCTCGTGTACCTTCCGTATGAACGCCGAGGTTCTCCGGGTATACTCTCGCAGGGCATCGAAGAAGTCGCCGTCCCCTGTGAATCTCACATCAACGGCCTGTGCCTTCGAGTCTATAGAAACCTCCTCGGGTAGGAACGACTTTACAACGTCGAGTTTCTCATTAACAAGCTTCAGGGAACGGGGTGTCAGGAGTTTAATGGAGTCGAACCCGAATATGTAGCTGCATATGCATGTTTTCCCAAGGTGTTTCAGGTTACTAGTATGCCTCAAGTCTAGGGTTAGGGATACCTCCTTCCCATTAGAGGAGGGACTCATGATGAGCTTGTCTCCCTCATCATAGATGTAAATGTAGTCGCCGACCTTTAGGTTGTGCCTGCGGGCCCAGCTGCGGGGGAGTGTTACGATGAGCGAGGAGGCCCCGAGCCTCTGGACCTTCCTGAGCATGGCGTCCTGTGAGCCCCTCCCGTTACTGCCGGAGGAGCCGTGCTTGGACATACGGATTGCACCGTGTTTATCAGTGGAGGATTAGGGGTTTATAAGCTTAGAGCCTTTAAAATCTCCCCTAGTGAGAACGTATATATAAATTATAGTGTATTAGTGTTAATTAAATGTAGATACCCACTTAATACTCCGGCCTCACAGGCCTGGGGCACGGTGCGCGCTGGTGGTGAGGAGATTCTCGCTAATTGTGACGCATATACCGGGCTATTACGAGAGGAGGGACGCACTAGAGGAGTTGAGAGACATACTCGGATTTGTGGAGTACGTCGGAGGCTACCACAACGTCCTCCTCCTCTGGGTTCCACGCCCCCTCGAGGCTGTGGAGCTCTTGAGGAGAAAGCTCCCCGACTGGACGCCGATTCTGAGGGTCATACCTGTACTCGACGTGGTACCACCGAGGGTTGGCGCGGTGAGGGAGAGCGTTCATAGGCTCCTATCAAAAGCACCGCCCGGGTCCTTCGCCGTCAGAGTTGATGGATATCTCGTAGACGAGGATGGCCGCCTCATGCATAGGGTCGATGCCGCGAGATATATAGCCGAGGGTGTTGAGAGGCCCGTCAATCTCAGGAGTCCCGACGTGCTCGTCTACATAAAGGTCGTGGGCCGGCCCGGGCGTAGGTCGGCAGCCGTATATGTCGGCCCGCCTAGGGGAATACTATCGGTGCCGAGGGAGAGGGGCTCATGACGAGGCTTTTCGGCACCGCGGGCATTAGGGGGCCGTACCTAGAGAAGGTCACCCCGGAGCTCGCTTACAGAGTGGGACTGGCTGTAGCAGCGTACGTGGGCCAGTGGGGCTCGACCACAGTAGGCCACGATGTGAGGACTACTAGCCCGCTGCTGGCCCAGCTCGCGGCCGCGGGCCTCATGGCTGGGGGCTTGGATGCTATATACCTCGGCATAGTTCCGACCCCCGTCCTAGCGTACTCGGTCCCGCACACCCGTAGCAGGGCCGGTATAGTAGTCACGGCTAGTCATAACCCGCCCACCGATAATGGTATGAAGGTATTCGACCAGGATGGTATGGAGTATACGAGATCCATGGAGGAGGAGCTGGAGGAACTCATACTCGGGGAGGACCAGGCCAGCCTCCACGCCCCCTGGGACAGGGTTGGCAGGCTAGTCCAGGGAAGCGAGGTCGTCGAGGAGTACATCAGGGACCTAGTTGACAGGGCTAGCGTGCCCCTCCCCCGTTACAAGCCCACCGTTGCTATAGACTGCGCCAACGGTGCCGCGAGCCATGTGACGCCGAGGGTCCTCCGCGAGATCGGCGCCAGGGTCGTGAGTATCAACTGCCACGCGGACGGCTTCTTCCCAGGCCGCATGCCGGAACCTCGGCCGGACGTGCTGAGGAGGTATACCGAATCCCTACCATCCCTTGCAGTGGAGGCGCTGCTGGCCCACGACGGGGACGCTGACAGGCTAGCTCTAGTTCTGCCCGCCCGCGGTTTCGTGAAGCAGGACCTGCTAATAGCGCTCTTCGCCATGGAGAAGCTTAGGGAGAGGCGTGGGACGATAATAGTGTCGGTAGACGTGGGCCTCGAGGTCGAGGAGGTCGCAGAGAAGTATGGAGGGAGAATAGTCAGGGCGAAGCTGGGGAAGACCCACGAGAAGCTCAGGGAGTCCCCTGGAGCCTTGATGGCCGCGGAGCCCTGGAAGCTCATAGACCCCTCCTGGGGCCCGTGGGTCGACGGCGTTTATCAGGCAGCGCTCCTGGTTAGGATCTCCATGACGGAGGGGATGCCCCTTGACAGGCTCATAGAGCAGCTCCCCTTCTACCCGTCGATAAGGATGAGCGTAAGGCTAGCCAGCGACTCTGACAAGGAGACTTTATACGGTATCCTCAAGGAGAGGATAGCCTCAGGCCTCGACGGTGAGCCCGTTAGGGTCCTGGAAATAGATGGAGTTAGGGCCGAGTTCAAGGACCGCTCCTGGATCCTAGTCAGGCCCAGTGGCACCGAGACCAAGCTCCGCATCTACGCTCAGGCCACCGATAGGAGGAGGCTCCTAGACATGATTGAGAAGATCAGGAGGCTCATGAGCGAGGCTGCGGAGGAGAGCAACGTCAGGATACGGGGTGTAGAGGAGCAGCTGAACCTCGACAGGACAACACTCTAGGAGGCCCTGGCCTCGGGGCCCTCCTCCTCGGCCCTCGCTAGTCCCTTCCTTCGAATAATATCGCCGAGTCTCCTCGCGTTCCGGGCGTAGAACCTTATCTTGAGAACCGTCCTCTTGCCTCTCTTCACGAGCTCGACGAAGCCCCTCTTCTCGTCAACTCTTACCTGCACGTCTGGGGGCAGGGGGAACTTTATGGCTGTCCTACCGAAGATCCCCTTTGTCACTATGCCCTTATCCGTGACGACGTAGGAGAGGGGGGTGTTTATGGTGGTCACAGTCTGGATCTTCCTGAGAGCATATGACGTCAGACCCTGATATATCACGAAGTAGCCCTCGAAGTAGACGAGGTAAGCGAGGAAGAGGGATAGCTTGCCCTCGCCTACATACCCGGCGATATAGTGGTCTATGGCTGGCACCTGCCTCCAAGCGACCATGAAGTAGACTAGGCCGACGAGCATCGCGAGTGAGAGGTACATGCTAATCTTACTCTGCTCCTGTATCTCCCTTAGCAGCATCTCGTCCCGCATCTGTAGCTCCCGCACATTCTTCTCCTCATAGAGCTTCTTCCCGTTTAGCACGTCCTCTGGCCTAACCCTGCCATGGCCGAGGGGGCCCTTGCCGAGTCTGCTCTGGACGACGAACATGAGTATCCAGAAGAGGAACACTAGCAGTAGCGCGTAGCGGGCCTTACCCAGCAGCGCGAGCAGGATGGAGTACGCTATCATGTAGGCCTGACTGGTCAGCAGCCTCTTAGCGGTGCTCTCGTACATCGAAGTAGACACTACGCGCCCCCACGGCCACCCCGCCATGCCCGGAGGCTAAAAAGAAGCCGCGGGATCCCCCGCCTCGCAGGGGTGGCGTGGGGCGCCTTGCACTAGGGCCGTTATGGCCGCTCTAGCTCTTACTGGCCCCGAGTTAGAGGTGAGGCGTGGGGTCTGCATCTGGATCAGGGACGGCATCATAGAGTCCGTGGAGACGCAGGCCACGTGCCCCCCGGATCGACTTGGCGGCACAACGGTTGGCGCACTCCCACAGCCTGCCAACGCGCATGTCCACAGCGCGGACTTCGCGTTCCCAGAATACGCAGTAGACCTCCCCCTGGAGGAGGCCGTGGCTCCCCCGGACGGGGCCAAGCATAGGCTCCTAGCCGCCACACCTAGCGAGGCCCTGGTCAGGGCGATTAGGGCCCTCTACACGTGGGCATGGAGGCTTGGGACGGGCCTCCTAGTGGACTTCCGGGAGGGCGGCGGCGAGGGCTGCAGGCTAGCCGAGAGGGCGGCGTCAGCCCTGCCCCCGGGCCTCGAGGTCCTCGTGCTCGGCCGCCCCGGACCCGGGTGGCCAGGGGGCTGCCATGGAGCAGGGCTCAGCAGTCCCCTGGACTACAGCCCCGAGGAGCTGAGGGTGATAGCGGCCACGATGAAGCCCTCGATGGTGCATGTAGCCGAGACTAGAGAGGCCAGGGCCCGGGGGGACCTAGAGCTAGCACTGGAGGCTGGCTTTGGCGCACTCGTCCACGGGGTGCACCTCAGCGAGGGAGACCTGGAGATCCTAGCCGAGCGGGGGATCCCGCTAGTGCTGTGCCCGCGCAGCAACCTCTGGCACTCAACAGGCCTGCCACCGGTGCCTCGGGCCTGGGAGGCGGGTGTAACCACGGGGATAGGCACTGACAACGCTGGCTGGTTCACGCCCGATATCTGGGCCGAGTCATCGACGCTAGCCTACATAGCTAGGCTCCGCGGGGGCCCGCGGGTCGCGGCGCGCCCCGTGCTCGAGGCCTTATTCGTGGGTGGGTACCGGGCTGCCGGCCTTGAGCCCCGGCTAATAGAGGAGGGGAGGCCGGCTCACCTCGTGCTCGTGGCCCTGGAGGGCCGCGGGATCCTGGAGGCGTTGGATACCGAGTGGGCCCTAGTAAAAAGGGTGGATGCGGGCTCGATACTAGCCAGGATAGATGGCTGCGGGCTATCGAGGCTAGGCCTTGCCTAGCCCCGCGTCTATTAGCCTCTTCAGGTTCATCGTGTCAAGCACGTTGCCCGTGATCTTGAGCTGCCTTAGCATGAACGCCTTCATAGCGTCTAGCTCGCCGTTTAGTATCTTCTTCATTGTCTCGGTGTTGGTCTGCAGCGTCGCTATGGGCGAGGGATGCTCGCCCTCCGCGACCTCCAGCTCGCCGTTCTTTATGGCGACGTAGAACTTGCCGTCGTCCTCCAGCACTATCTGGTAGACCTTATTCCAACCCTTTATCTCGGGGAGCGCCTCGGCGGCTTTCTTGAATATCTCCTCGAACTTAGCCTTCATTTCCTCAAAGGCCGACATCGCATGCACCTCCAGCCACACAACGCCTATAGCGGCGATGGAGTGATATCCCTGGTCCACTCGTTATTAGTGGCTGGCAGGGAATCCAGGTTTTTATAGTCGGAGGCATCTTCACGGGTATAAAAAGGGGGTACATGGGGGGCGCCTTCTAAGAGGCCATTGACGCTTAACACCCGGAGGGCACCCACGCCTCCTGCTGGCTAGGGGCTGGAATCCTTGGCTAGGAGGGTAGCTATAATAGGTACTGGTCATAGCAAGTTCGGGGTCAGGAACGACGTCAACATAGCCGAGCTGGCCTACGAGTCCATAAGGCAGGCTATCGACGAGGCCGGTATCGAGCCAAGCGAGATAGACTTCGCCTTCGTCTCCAACGTGGGCGGCTGGAGCAGCGAGCCCCTCCCAGCGGTGGTGGCCCTAGAGTATGCTGGCCTGACTGGAGTCGGCACAATGAGGGTCGAGGCTGCCTGCTCCAGCGGTAGCGCCGCTATAAAGGCTGGCTACGACGCAATCAAGAGTGGAGAGGCCGACGTAGTCCTAGTGCTCGGCGTCGAGAAGATGAATGAGAGTCCCACACCGACCGTCGTCGAGTTCATAGGGAGGGCTGGCAACTACTTCTGGGAGTTCCAGAACTTCGGCCTAACATTCCCCGGCTATTACGCGCTCTACGCCACGGCCTACATGGCCAAGTATGGCGCCACCGAGGAGGACCTCTGCAGGGTCGCAGTCAAGAACCACTACTACGCAAGCCTCAACCCCAAGGCCCAGTTCCCGAGGAAGATAACCGTGGAGCACTGCATGCAGTCCCGCTACATCGCGTGGCCGCTCAAGCTCTTCGACTGCAGCCCGATAACTGACGGCTCAGCCGCGGTCATACTGGCGAGTGAGGAGGTGGCAAAGAAGGTCACGGACAGCCCGGTCTGGATAAAGGCCATAGGCACCGCCAGCGGCACGAGCAACCTCTCGAGGAGGACCGACTTCACCCACCTGGAGGCGGCCAGGAAGGCTGCTGCGATGGCCTATAAGAAGGCTGGGATAGACCCGGAGAACCCTGTCAAGTACATAGATGTTGCCGAGGTACACGACTGCTTCACGATAGCCGAGATAATGGCCTACGAAGACTTGGGCTTCGCGAAGCCCGGCGAGGGATACAAGCTGATTAGGGAGGAGCAGACCTACATAGGCGGTCTAATACCGGTGAACCTAAGCGGCGGCCTCAAGGCCAAGGGCCACCCGCTGGGAGCCACGGGCATCAGCATGGCCGTAGACCTCTCGCGCCAGCTCCTCGGCAGGGTAGAGAAGGGCAGGCAGGCACCGATCAAGAACGGTGTAGCCCTGGCACACAACATAGGCGGCACAGGCCACTACGCCTACGTCACAATTTACAGTCTGGATAAGCCCCGTGAGGCCTAGGGGGTGATTGGTTATGAGTACCCAGAGGGAGCAGGCGGACATGTTCTTCAAGCAGCTCGAGGAGTTCACTAAGACCATGAAGCAGAGCGTTGGCATCCCCCTAGTGATGGACCAGAAGACCGGAGTTGCCATGTGGTACGACCAGCGCGAGCTCAAGCTAAAGTTTCTAATCAGTATAGAGAAGACTAGGAAGTTCTTCGAGGCCCTCAGCGAGGGCAAGGTACTGGCGACAAAGTGCAAGAAGACCGGCAAGATATACTTCCCACCGCAGGTCGACTGCCCCGACGCCCCCGACAGCGAGGTGGAGTGGGTCGAGCTACCCAAGGAGGGCGAGCTACTCACCTACACAATAATAAACACGAAACCCTACAGCTTCGGCCACTACCCAGACTACACCGTAGGCATAGCCAGGCTCGCGAATGGCGTCCAGATACTAGCCTGGGTCAGGGAGACGGATCCGAAGAAGCTCAGGGTCGGCATGAAGGTCAGGCTAGAGGTAGTCAAGAGGGAGCCGGAGGGCTACCTCACATACGAGCTGGTCCCAGTCGAAGAGTAAAACGCCACCCGGGACATATGAGTCCCCTACTAGCGCGTCTATCCTTTTTCCATTGATTTCATAATTGATCATTATTGATCATTCTTCCCTCGACACACGCAGCTTAGCCCCTCGCCCCGCGTGATCCCCGCCTAGCACGCGGCCTGCGAGCTCCTCTACGAGCCGCCGAGCGTACCTACACGCCTGCTCAACCCTCTCCCCGACACACCACCCCTCGTAGAAGTACGTCGGCATATCGGACACGGACATCCAGGCCTCGCGAATCCACTCCCCAAGGCTTCTGGCAAGCTCCGCGGCATACCTATCCAGCTCGACTCTACTATCGAGCCTCCTGCCATCGAAGACCTCTGCATAAGCCCTCACGGCTAGAGAGGCGGCGGCCCACACTATCTCGGCTGCCGCGCAAGGCTTCCCCGCGTCAACCTCTACTCTGGCGCGGTCCAGCAGCTCGAGGGCAACCCTTGCATAGAAGCGGGCCCTTTCTTGGGGCTCCAGGTCCTCGGAGGCTAGGCTAGCCAGGTACTCCACCAGGCTCAGCCCCCGCCGTCTAGCGGCGCCCTCTAAGCCCTCGAGAAGGCTCTGCGGGAGCCGGGCTTCCAGCGAACCCATAATATCACCCGGGGAAGAGGGCTCCTAGGCCCCGCTATCGTGAGGGCACTCCACGGTCTTACGGGGAGTCATTGCGTGTTGACATCGTCAAACGCGTTCCGGCTACATAAAACCTTGCAGGGCGCCCGGCGCCTGCCCGGATGGGTTTTATTAGGCCTCGCCCCTCCCGCGTATTGACTAGCCTCTCCCCCGCTTAATACCCGAAGCCCACCCGGGGCCTCCACTGGCTAGGGGTGTGGAGCCCGTGGTCTTCCCGTTCAAGAGCGTGGAGGACTTCAAGATACTGATAGACGAGGAGCACGAGCTCTTCAGGAAGGCGGTCAGGGAGTTCGTGGAGAACACCGTCATGCCAAGGTGGCAGGAGATCGAGCAGACGAACCAGATACCAAAGGAGATCTTCGATGCCATGAGGGAGCAGGGCCTCTTCGGCGTCGGCTTCCCAGAGGAGCTAGGCGGCCAGGGCGGAGGCCAGCTGATGACCGCAATACTGATGGAGGAGATAGCTAGGGCCGTGCCCAGCCTCGCAGTGGCTTTCGGCGTCAACCACCTATTCGGCGTCCCCATACTACTATTCGGAAGCGACTACCTCAAGAAGAAGTACATCCCACCCGTCGCCAGGGGCGAGAAGTTCGGCGCCCACGCCAACACGGAGCCAGCGGCCGGGAGCGACGTTGCCGGCATGCAGTCAAAGGCTAGGAAGGTGAACGACCACTACATAGTGAACGCTAGGAAGGTCTTCATAAGCGGCGCAGAGAAGGCAGACTATTTCGTCGTATCAGCCAGGACCGTGCCCCTCGAGCAGGCAGTCAAGGAGACCGGGAAGCGCTGGTGGGGCATAACGGTATTTGTAGTTGAGAGGGACTGGCCCGGCGTCAAGGTGGGCCAGCAGTTCAAGGTCATGGGCATGAGGGGAGAGCAGCCCTACGAGGTCATACTAGAGGATGTGAAGGTACCGGCAGAGAACGTTGTTGGTAAGGAGAACGAGGGCTTCAAGGTAGTAGTCACGACATACGACTACACTAGGATAGGCATAGCATCCCAGGCAGTAGGCATAGCCCAGGCAGCCTTCGAGAAGGCCCTAAACTACGCCCTACAGCGTGAGACCTTCGGCCAGCCCCTGATAGCGCACGAGATGATAATACAGAAGATAGCGGACATGTACATGAAGCTAGAGGCGGCGAGGCTACTAACATACTGGGCTGCCAGCCTAGCAGACCAGAAGCGCCCGGAGTTCGTCATAGCAGCCAGCCTAGCGAAGGCATTCGCCACAGAGGCCGCCGAGTGGATAGCCAGGCAGGCCATACAGATACACGGCGGCTACGGAGTAGACACCGAGATGGGCGTAGAGCGCTACCTCAGAGATGCTATAATAACCACGATATACGAGGGGACAAACGAGATACAGAGGCTCACAATAGTACGCCAGCTCGTACGCCAGGCCTTCGGCTTAAAGATATAGCACAATAATAAATTTAATCTAATTTTATAAATATTCTTTTAGAGTTTTATTATTTTCTAATATTAATAACTAACCCTAACCTTAGAAGGAAGATTCGAGTATCCAAATTTCTTATTTTGATATAGTATTACCCCAAATTACGTATCCTTTCTCCGTGTAGATCTTGAAGTAAACCATACTTCCAGCTGGTATTACCTGGGATGTTCTGATGGCAACCCAGAACTCGCTTCCCTCCTTAGCTATAATTTTATCGTCGGCAAGCCAAACATGGCCGCTTAGTACTTCTACAATACTCACATTAGTAATATTGCCAGCATTGGCCACTTCGAACCATAGAATAGCTTCTGGATCAATGTGGGTCTTCAAGTGAAGGTAAAGCGTATGATTGGATACGCTATAGTAACTATCCTCATAGACTTCAATAGCCTGGCCATGTATGGTTGAATGAACTCCCCAAAAGCCAAGAAGCCACGAGGTAAAGGCTATAGCCATAGCTATAGTTACTCCTATTAGTATTATAAGTGCTATAATAGGTTCTATCGCCCGTCTAAGATACTGCCCTGCGGGCAAAGCTACGGGACCCCGCCCGCTAGTAGCGCTATAATGGGAGCACCTTTAAGCATTCCTATGTTATAGTAGCCTCCAATATTCTGGTATGGTAATGTAAGCCAAGGAGCCAGGCTATAACTAAGTATGCTATATTAATGCTTAAAACGAGTAATCTACTCTTAGGCCTCTTAAAGAATAAGGGTATAGTCATAGCGGCGAAGTAGTGAAGAGGCAGGTAGTACCACGCGATAGGATCAAGTAGCCCCAGTAGCATAAACGTGTAGAGGGAAGTTACTACGGTAAGCTTCTCCGGGGAATTGCTCATCTCTCTGTAATGTTTCGCTACGTAATAAGCACCATAGAGAAGCGCCACGACGGGGAATGGAGCATATTCGTTAAGTTGATACTCTATTAATATACCGTGAGAATGGAATTTAGTTATGGTCACAAGAGTGAAGTTCCTAACGATGAACTTACCTATATAAAGCTTCCAAACCTCCAGGCCCGTTAACATTTTTAATAGCGAGATTACAGCAATTAATGGCCTGGGCCCGTGGAGATATTCGTGATATAGAAAGGCCGATTTAATATCTTTTATTACTAAATAAAAACTCATATTTTTCGCCAGACATGCTATATATGATATAGGAAGTAGTATAAATATAAATATAATTATAAAAATATTATATTTAATCATATATCTGTTTTTATTAATTATTGTTATTATTA
>JALWEW010000023.1 GCA_027039295.1 Acidilobaceae archaeon | reverse complement strand
CGGGGGTGAGTATACCCAACTACCCCGAGAGGGCGATGGTCGTCCTAAAGCTCCGGCCGCCGAAGCTCTTCGCAATAGAGCCGTTTGCAACCAACGGAAGAGGCCACGTGGTCGAGTCCCCGAAGGCCATGATATACTCCTATAGGGGCAAGAGGGGCCGCGCCGCGCTGGGCCAGCTCGAGGAGAGGATCCTAGCCCATATTGAGAGAGAGTATAGGACACTACCCTTCACGCCCCGCTGGCTCCGCAGCCTCGCATCAGACGAAGAGGTACTCATGGCGATCCGCGGCCTAGTGCTCAAGGGGCTACTGGAGTCGTATCCCGTCCTCGTCGAGGCTGGCAGGGGTCTCGTGGCACAGTTTGAGAACACATACCTGATGCTCAAGGATAAGATAATTGTCACAACACGCGGGGGCGAGGAGATAGAGCCCCGGAGGGGTTAAGGGCAAAAAGCCTCCAGCAAGAGTAGCCCCACCGGAGGGTCGGGTGTGCAGCCAGCAGCGCTGATGGGGAGCAGCTTAGCCGATTGGATCTCGGCTATCAGCCAGCTCATATTCCTCGTAATCTTCATACTCCTATTCGTCGGGGCCAACCAGAGGCTGCAGGTTTACGTGTGGAAGGGCGACATAAAGTCGAAGCTCGGGGTCATAGAGTGGCTCGCTACCGGCGCGCGCAAGAGGGCTAGGGAGTACATAGCGAAGAACAAAGGTAAGGACGTGGATAGGCTCCTCGAGAGGACCATAGACTTCTTCCTCATAGAGCCAGTCTCCGTCGAGCCGACTGATATCATTAAGAGGATGGATCACCTATTCAATGTGAGGAGGCTCCGCTTCAAGGACTTCTTCAGGCAGGCTATGAGCGAGGCAGACGACGTCACGAGGAGCCGCGCCGAGGTCGCGGTAGAGGTTGCATCGGCTCTCAACTACATCTACAAGGTAGTGAGGCACCTCTTAATGTATGGTGAGAAGACGAAGAACTGGATACTAATAATGCAGCTCCAGCTAGTGATGCCGATGATACTCCAGCAGGCCCGCACGCTATGGAGGGCTCAGGAGCACTTTCTGAAGGGGGTGCCGATAGGCGACGGGGCGGGCCCCCTTGTAGCGGTGCGCCTGGCGGGCGAGGGCGCTGAGTGGAGGGAGGTCGACGATGAAACAGTGGCAACAGAGGTTGTCCTAGAGGGTAGGAGACTGGTAATAGTCAAGGCTAAGGGGCCAGCCTCAAGCGTTGGAAGACCGGGGAGGGCCACGGAGAGGATAGTACGTGACCTCGTGGGCAAGGGGGTCAAGCCAGCCCTGCTCTTAACCGTTGACGCGGCCCTCAAGCTAGAGGGCGAGGAGACCGGCTCCATAGCGGAGGGCGTGGGAGCCGCTATAGGCGACCCGGGCCCCGAGAAGATACGCTTCGAGAGGATAGCAGCCGAGTATGATATACCGCTGAGGGCACTCGCAATAAAAATGTCGGAGGAGGAGGCGATAACAGCCATGAACGAGAAAATATACAAGGCAATAGATAGAGCGGTTGAGAGGGTGAAGACCATCATACTCCAGGAGACGAAGCCCGGCGACACGGCCATACTAGTAGGAGTGGGTAATACCGCGGGAATAGCACAGTAGACCTGGGGGACCCCGGATGGCTATGGAGGGCTCAATGCCCGCGTGGCTCCAGTCTCTCCTAATACTGCTCAGCCTGGGGGCAGTTATCTACCTGACTATAAAGCAGGCACGCGATGTGATGAAGCTTGCCGAG
>JALWEW010000022.1 GCA_027039295.1 Acidilobaceae archaeon | reverse complement strand
CCCAAACACCACTAGGAGCCCCCCAAGCCTGCTGGCTCCCCGGAGGATCCCGCAGAGCACCCTGGGCGTGGGGCAGTCCCCCAGCCTGCTGGTAGCCACGACGAGGCGGCCTCGCCTGCGCGCCTCCCCCACCAGGCCCTCAAGGGACCCGGCTAGGGATACCCTGTAGCCAGCGTAGACCCCGCCCCACGAGGCCTCCCTGGCCAGCCTCGAGGCTGCATCCAGGAGCTCGACTGTCACACGCGAGCCCTCCGGCCGCGTGCAGCCCCGGATCCTCCAGGTACCCAGCCTCCCGAGGAAGACGCTGCAGACGCCACCCCTCCTGGAGACCACGAGGCCCTCCACCAAGGCGCCCTCCACGGGCTCCTCGGGGGCCTCATGATGGGGTGCCCTCAGGGGCGATATCAAGCCGGCGTAGCGCAGCTCCCCCATCAGCGGGAAGAGCCTCTTCTTGAGGTGGGGTGGAGCCTCAGCGTAGCGGAGCAGGAGGTGGAGTAGCCTCTGGTCGCTGGGGTCCGTGTACGAGTCGGCATACACTATAACCTCGTCGACCCTGTAGATGGCGAGCGCCCTGGCGACGAGGCCAGCCTTGAGCGTCTTTGCCAGCAGGCCGTGCTCAACCGAGAGTATGCTCCCGGGTATCGCCACCTCTAGACTGTATGGCCTGCGTGGCGGGGGCCAGCGGGCGCACCTAGGACGAGCCTCGCCGCTCACTTCCTCCTACCCTTGGCCTCCCTCGAGCCACGCTCCCTCTCGGCCTCCTCCTTCCTCTCCTTCTCCATGAACAGCGTCGTCCTCTGCCTGCCGCCCATCGGGTCCACCCGTAGGTACTTAGCCGGGGCACATGAGGGATTATTATTGTTGCACCGCCCCCCATGGCCTCATGGTGGTTTGAGGTGGCGTTCCTCTATAGGGAGCCCCTGGAGGATCCGGGCGCTGTTCTCCGGGACCTCATGAGGAGGAGGGACATCATAGTCGCTCCCGGCTCCTTCAACCCGGCTGTCGCACTGCTCATCGAGAGGATGGGCTTCGAGGCAACCTACCTCTCGGGGGCAGCCCTGACTGGGAGCCTCGCCATGCCCGACCTCGGCATCATAACTCTGACCGAGCTTACAGCCATGACTAGGCTCATGTCGAGGGTCGTGAGGATACCGATAATAGTTGACGCCGACACGGGCTTCGGGGAGGCCATAAACGTTATGCGCACAGTCAGGGACCTGGAGGAGGCTGGGGCAGCGGCCATTCAGATAGAGGACCAGGTCCTACCCAAGAAGTGCGGGCACCTGCGCGGGAAGATGCTCGTGCCACCGGAGGAGATGGTCAAGAAGATCATAGCGGCGACCGAGGCCAGAAGGAAGGAGACCGTGATTATAGCCAGGACTGACGCTCGGGGGGTGGAGGGCTTCGATGCGGCAGTCGAGAGGGCGCAGATGTACGTTGAGGCTGGAGCCGACGTGATATTCCCCGAAGCCCTGACGAGCCTGGAGGAGTTCAAGGAGTTCGCGCGCCGCGTGAGGGCCCCGCTATTAGCCAATATGACGGAGTTCGGCAGGACGCCCTACATAACGGTTGACGAGTTCAGGGAGGCAGGCTATAAGATAGTAATATTCCCCGTCACAACGTTCAGGATAGCCATGGGCGCCATAAGGAGCGCCCTCGAGGTACTCAAGAGGGAGGGGACCCAGAAGAGCCTCCTAGACAAGATGATGACGAGGCAGGAGTTCTACGAGCTCATAGGATACTACGAGTACGAG
>JALWEW010000021.1 GCA_027039295.1 Acidilobaceae archaeon | reverse complement strand
TCCTCAAGGATCCCGAGTACAGGGTGGAGCCGCTGAAGTATACTACGAGCTACACGAACGTCCACGATATAGAGCTGGGTATGAGGTATCCCTTCGACGAGGGGCGCACATTCATATTCCCGAGGGTGCTCAGGCAGATATTCAAGGCGATAGAGGAGGGGTGGGACGAGGACAGGCTGAGGGCCGAGGCCGAGAGGCTCGGCGCCGCCCTTCTCGAGCCGGCAATAGAGGCCGTGAGGACCCTCGCGAGGGGTGAGCCCCTGGCGGAGGAGTTCACCCTAACCTTCGCTAGCATGGAGGAGCTGGAGGAGTTCACGGCCTACAGCGCGGGCATGGGCGTCCCCCTCTCCGTGGTGAGTATAGAGGCGGGGGAGGGCTACGTTAGGGCTAGGTTCCTGAAGCACAAGAAAAGCGAGGAGGAGCTGAGGAAGATACTGAGGACCGGTATAAGCCCGCTCGACTAGCGCCTCGCCAGCAGCACGGCAGCAGCGATTACTATGACAATCACGACCCCGACTGCTGCCCAGACGAGCGCGCTGCTCCTAGCCTTACCAGTGGTTGTTGACGGCGTCGCCGGGGTGCTCGCGGCCTGCGTGGATGCGCTGCTCGCCTGCGTCGTGTGGGTACTCGTCGCCGTCGAATGCGTCGCCGTGGTCGTGGTTGCCTGCGGGGCTGCTAGGGGTATCTTGATCGTGCTAACGCCTGTGTGGCCCGCCGGGTCCGACGCCCTGACCTTCACCAAGAGGTAGGAGGCGTCGCTCGGAGTCGAGGGTATGTAGAGGAACATGTCTCCGGGCACGCTGGCCGGGTACATGAGAACCTGGGCCTTGACAGTCCTACCCTTGTCGTCTACCACCGAGACCGCTGGCTGGCCTAGGAGGCCGGAGGAGTCATCGCTCACCCTTATGAAGACCCTAAGCCCCTCGCCCGCCACGGGCTTCGAGGGTATCGTGTACTCGAGGGAGGCCTTGGGGGGCTCCTTGTCGGGCTCCGCCGCTATCATTAGCGTTGCGTTGCTCTGGGGAGCCACGTGGAGTTTGACGGCTAGGAATGTGTACTCCGCCCCCGTGGGCAGCGTGACGTTCCTGTAGTCGAGGACCTCGATGCTGGAGCCTTTCTTGGTCGTCGAGTTGAGTACCTGGGCCACGTGGAGGGCGGGGAGCGGCAGGACCACCACGCTGTCCAGGGGGTAGGTGTACTTGTTCGTCACCATGAGGGTGTAGGCGCCGGGGCCCACTATGATGTTGGCGTGCAGGTAGACGTAGCCGCTCGGGGCCCTCTGGGGGTGGGGGTCGGTTGGTATGCTATTGTAGACCGTCGCCCTGCTGGCGTTCTTGAAGCCAATGAAGAATGGTGGGGCGTAGGGGAACTTTATGGTGCCGTTAGGGTAGAAGTCAATGACTTGGACGCCATTGTAGTTGGGCCTCGCCTTGTTGTGGCCGGAGGTCGTTGTGGTTATGAAGTAGTGCACCCCACCACCCGGGGGCTCGTAGACGACGTACTGGTCCCTGTGTATGTGGCCCGCCAGGACCACGGTAACGTTGTACTTCACTATCAACTCGAGGAGCTTCCGGAGGAGGCCCTTCTCGAGGACCTCGGGGGCGCCCCAGTAGTAGCTGAGGGGGCTATGCGGGTCCTTGTGCGGGTCCTTGAAGGGGTATGTGGGGGGCAGCTTCACGGCCCCCTGCCAGTAGAAGACGGGGTGATGCATTATTAGCACCTTCACTCTCGCATCACTGTTGGCCTGGAGGCACGAGGCTATCGCCCTTATCTGGGCCTCGGTGAAGTGGCCCACCTCCCACGTGTAGCCGCCCGTGACCAGTAGCCATGGGAGGGGCCTCCAGCAGATCACCGTAGTGTTGCCGTAGTACTTGTAGAAGTTGCCGGGCGGGTAGTCGTGGTTCCCCGGCACCAGGACCTCGGGCACGCTGTAGGCGAACGTGTACCTGTACGCGAGGCTCTGGTAGTACTGGTGCACGTCGGCCGTGTCGGCCTCGTCCCCCGTGTTTATTATTAGGGTAGCGTTGAACGCCTGCGCGAGGAGGTAGGCTGTGAGCTTGTAGTCGGCGTCCCCGGCCCCGAAGTGGAGGTCGGACATGTGCAGTACCCTAACCCTCTCGAGGCCTCCGGGGATGACCCAGAGGGAGCGGGGGTCGAAGGTCTTGGAGCCGTCCTTGTAGGTTATGTAGAGGTCGTAGAGGCCCGGTGGGAGGCTGGCCTTGACCTCGTAGGTGTAGAGGCCCCCGCCGCTCGAGAGGAGCACGGGCTTGTAGGCCTTGGAGTAGACCTCCAGGCGCCCCGTCGAGGCGTTATAGTAGACCCTGAACACCTCGACGCTCGAGACCTCCTTGGCCGCCACGAGCCTGAAGCCGCTCGTCGAGTTAGCTACAGCAGGCAGGGCTGGGATGGGGCTCACCACCCCGTTGAGGCCCTTCTCGGGTGGCGGCGGGGACTGGAGGGCCCCGGCGAGGGGCGCCAGGGCTGCCAGGCCTAGGACTAGGAGTGCAATCCAGGGGGCGACCCTCACCTCGAAGGCACCCGGGTGGGGCTGGGGCCGGCCCCTATTAAGGGGGTTGGAGGCCTAGTCGGGCATCTCGTGGGGCTCCCGGGGCTCGGGTAGGATCCTTATGTTGGCCTGCTTCACGTAGAGCCTGTACTGGGCCCCCTGCCTCACCCGCTCCTCCGGGTCTAGGAAGGCGACGAGGCTCTCGCCCGTCGCCATGGTGAAGCGGGCCTCTATCCTGTCGCCCCTGAACATAGCCATCTCGAGCGTTGCCTCGAGGACGTGGTACTCCCCCTCCCGGGGCGGGTGGAGGCGGAGGAACTCCGGCCTGATAGCCACGTAGGCCCTAGAGCCCTCGGCCAGCCTGCCCATCGGGACCCCGCGGAGCCTAGCGTTGAGCGCTGGCACCTCGACCTCCGCCGTGCCCTCCCCGAGGCTGAGGATCCTGCAGGGGAAGATGTTGTTCCTCCCAACGAAGGAGGCGACGAAGAGGTTCGCGGGGTTGAAGTAGAGGTCCATGGGCGTGCCCACCTGGAGGACCCTCCCCCTGTTGAGCACCGCAACCCTATCAGCCATCGTCATGGCCTCGACCTGGTCGTGGGTTACGTATATCGTTGTTATGCCGAGCCTCCTCTGGAGCCTCTTCAGCTCCTCCCTCATCTCAACCCTCAGCTTGGCGTCTAGGTTGCTGAGGGGCTCGTCGAGCAGGAGGACCCTGGGCTCCACCACTAGGGCCCTGGCGAGGGCGACCCTCTGCTGCTGGCCCCCGCTGAGCTGGTGTGGGTAGCGGTCCTCGTAGCCCTCGAGCCTGACCAGTTCTAGGGCCCACTTGACCCTTCTCTTGATCTCCTCCCATGGGACCTTCTTTATCTTGAGGCCGAAGGCTATGTTATCGAAGACCGTCATGTGGGGCCATAGGGCGTAGTTCTGGAACACCATCGCCGTCCCCCTCTCGTAGGGCCTGGCCCTCGTTACGTCCTCCCCGTCGAAGAGTATGGCGCCGGAGTCGGGCTCGACGAAGCCCGCTATTATCCTGAGGGTCGTCGTCTTACCCGAGCCGCTTGGGCCCAGTATGACGAAGAACTCGCCGCTCTCGACCGTGAATGATACGTTATCGACGACCACCTGGCCCTTGAAGCTCTTCGTGACACCCCTCAACTCGACCCTAGTCACGGGTACCCACCCCACGGGGCCGCGGGGCTAGATTCCTATGAAGCTGTACCTCTGCTTGAGCACGGCGTTCACCGTGGCGAGCGCCGCCAGCTGCACTAGCATGAGCACGACCCCCATCGCCGCTACCAGGGGTATGTTGCCGGCAGTACCGCCCACGAACTGGTTCAGCATGTAGGCCGTCATGGGGGACCAGCTCGGGTTCAGGTTGCCTATGGTGACGCTAACGCTGACCTCGGTGGCGCAGTAGATGAAGCTAATCATGCCCCCGGCTAGGAGGCTCACTCCCACGAGTGGGAGCACTATGGACTTGAGGACCCTCAGCCTTGTGGCGCCGAGGCTCATGGCCGCCTCCTCGAGGGAGACGTCTAGCTGCTGTAGGCCGGCGTAGGCCGCTCTCGCGGCGAAGGGCAGCTTCCTCACCGAGAAGGCTATGATTATGGGTATGGCCGCTATGAAGTCCGGGTTAACCGGGTCTATGGCCTCCGCGTGCAGTGCCTGGGCGAGCCAGCCGAAGAATATGAAGTAGCCCACCGCTATGACTAGGCCGGGTATCGCTAGGGGTAGGGTGGCTATGGCGTCCAGGGCCTCGAGTATAGCCCCCCGCCCCCGCGCGGCGGCGTAGGCAGTCGTGAGGGCTAGGAGTATGATTATGCCCGTCGCAATGGTGGCGTAGAGGAAGGTGTTCCTAAGGTAGATGGAGACCTCGGGGTCGCGGAAGAGGGCCTCCATGTAGTGGAGAGTGGCCCCGTGGAGCTGTATCTTGAATGCGTAGGGCGGCATGATCTTGAATGCTATCAGGGCCACAGCTATCTGGGGGTACGCCGTTACCAGTATGAAGGGTAGAACGACGAGGTAGACAACTAGCAGGCCCTTCCAGCCAAGCCTCCTCGGGGTCTTCTCACCTATCCTCTGCCTGAGCATCGCGTAGGGCCTGAGGCCCACGAAGCTCTTCGCCGCTATGAAGCCCGTGAGGGCCACGGTGAGCATTATGACTCCCAGCGCGGCTATCTCGGGCATGACGCTCCCGTACTGGGTGAGGAGCATGTGGTATATCGTGGGGCTCATCATGTTCATCTGCTGGAAGACTATTGGTGCGCCTAGGTCCTCGAGGCTGTAGATGAACACTAGGGTCGAGCCGGCCATTATGCCGGGTAGGGCTAGGGGTAGGAGGACGTCGAAGAATAGCTTGAGGCCCCTCGCCCCCAGGTTCTCGGCCTGCTCCTCCATGCTTGGGTCTATGTTGGCGAAGCTAGCGTAGGCGTTGAGGTATACTATCGGGTAGAAGGCCATCGTCTGGGCTAGGGTCACGCCAGCCAGACCCGTCACCTGCATCCTCACGTGGAAGAGCCTCTCCGTGACCATTGAGAGGAGGCCGCCGTGGCCCACGAGGGTCTTTATGGCGTAGGCGTTGATGAAGGGCGTTACTAGCATGGGTATGAGCACGAGGATCTTGAACGCCTCCTTCCCGGGGAAGTCGTACCTATATAGGACGGCCGCAACAGCGGTGCCGAGTATGGTCGTGAATATCGTTACTAGGGTCGAGTTTATCAGCGAGTTCAGTATGATCCCGTGGTCTCTGCCGTCTATGAGTATCTCCTTGCCGGTGGGGGTGGAGAGTATGGTCACGGCCTTGTCGCCCGGGATCCCGGCGGGGTTAACGTAGGTCGGGCTGTTGAGCATGGAGACGAACCAGTCCAAGCCTATGCCGTGCGGCGTGAGGAAGGAGTACCCGAGCATTATCGCGAGGGGGGCCAGGAGGAAGAGGAGG
>JALWEW010000020.1 GCA_027039295.1 Acidilobaceae archaeon | reverse complement strand
GGGGGGCTATAGCTCTATCTTGGGCTTCGGCTTCCTCTCCTCGCGGCTCCTTATCTTCACTAGGCCGTAGTGTATGGCGCAGTTTATGCAGTAGCACTTCGTGACTGGGTACCTCATTATTATGGCGCCCTTCTTCTCCAGCTCCCTCGCCAGCTGGGGGTCGACGGGGCTGTACATCCTCGTGACGCAGATAGCCTTGTCCTCCGGGACTAGCTTGCCGCAGTTGTCGCACTGTATCAGGCGTGTCCTGCCCTTGGCCCCCTTGTGCCTGCCCCTGTTCTGCCTCTTCTTGGGCATCCGGATATGACACCCCACTCAAGCTCCCAGTGGGGTGGAGGGTTTAAATCCTTGGGAGCCCCTAGGGCGGGCTTATAGGAGTCGAGGGCCACGAGCCCCCAGGGGTGCCCATTCGTTGGCGGGCGAGCAGACCGGTAGGATGGAGGTGTGCGCGAGCCTCGACCCCGGCGACGCCGAGGCCCTCGATGAGCTCGCCGGGAGGCTTGGGGTGTCGAGGGAGGAGCTCGCCTCGATAGTGCTGGACGTGATAGCGGATTATAGGGGCCTCATCGGGGAGTGGGCCGACAAGCTCAGGGTGAGGAAGGAGCACAAGGCCGTAAGCATCTTCGAGGAGCTAGTATACTACGGGGTCGAGGCCTGGAGGGGCCTGGTGGAGCCCGTTCTCAGGAGGCTCCACGCCAGCGGCCGCTTCGAGCTCGAGATGATAGAGTTCGACCCCGACACGCCAGCGATAGAGATGGAGTTCTACGCCCTCGAGGGCAGCGACCTCATGGCCGACCGCCTCAGGATCTACTGGACCCCCAAGGGGGCCACGATGGAGGTCTACTACTACCTAGAGGAGGGCATAGAGCCCCCCATAGCCTCGAAGCAGGAGGCCCAGTGGGACTACCTGCCAGACGAGCACGCCATAGTGATAACAGTCACGGCCCCTACCATATCAAAGCTACCCCCAATCCACGCCGTAGACAGAAGAGCCGAGGCCATACTCTACAAATAGCTAGGCTAGGAGGGGCCTCGGCCACACTAGGGATCCCCACAGCCCCCAGCGCCTCGGGGGGCTCGGTGTTGCCACCCCTCCCCACAGGCCCGGGGCGGTTAGCCCTAGGTGACGGGGAGGTTGGTAAGCGTTACCACGTAGTACCTCCCATTGAAGCTCATGATGGAGGCGAGGCTGAGGCTCTGGGGGTTGCCTGCCAGCTCCACGTAGATGAATAGGCTAAGCTTGCCCCCGGGTTGCAGTGTGAAGCCCCAGACTGGCGTCTCGTTGAGGGTCACGCCTAGCTTTGACTGGGCTAGCCCTGCTAGGCTCAGGCCGGATAGGCCGAGCTCTACCTCGTTGGCCGGCACGTACTCTGGCTGGAGGGCCTCGATCTGGTAGGTGGTGCTGTAGTATATCTCGTCGCAGCTGGGCAGCCAGGGGTTGCCCGGCACCACCCTGCCCCCGGAGCCTACTACATCTAGCACCCCGTCCCCGTTGACGTCCTCTATGTAGTAGGGGAGCGCGGTGAGCTTCGGGGGCGTCTGCGTGGTGTCAAGGGGGATCCTCGAGATCGCGGGGTCGAGGATCGGCACACCCTGAGGGCCTTGGGCGGCGGGTAGAATTGTTAGGTAGGCCCTCACGGGTGCCCCGGCGATGTTGTTGATCGAGACAACATAGCAGGCGGTGGGTGTTGGAGTTGATGTGTTAACATAGGATGCCTCCACGTGGACTGCGAGGGCCCGGGAGTAGTCGCCGTAAGCGCTCACGAGAGCCTGCTGGAGCTGGGCCGCCCTCGCGTGGCCAGCGAAGTAGCCATACAAGGCCAAGCCGAGGGCTAGGACGGCGGCGGTGAGTATAGCCACGCTTATAGCCGAGGCCTGCCCCGCCCTCCCGCGCCTGGAGGCCTCTGCGAGTATAGGCAAACCAAACGGCCCCAACGCGGTAGGGGAAGCGGGTAGATTTATGCATAGCCCCCGATCGCGGGTATGAGCCATACCACGCGAATATAAGGGCCGGAGGCCCCGCCTTCTATGTGGAAGTGAGGTGCCACTAGAAATGCATACAAGCCAGGAGGAGGCAGGCAGGGGCTGGGCCGCTAGGGCGGCCGAGACCCTCAGGAGGAACGGCTACAAGCTCACCCCCCAGAGGCTTAAGATACTCGAGATACTCGAGAGGAGGTACAAGAGGCACCCATCATTCAAGGAGCTACTGGAGGCAGTCAAAGCCGAGATGCCGACGATAAGCACCTCCACGCTCTACTCCTTCCTACTCACACTAGAGAAGCTGGGCCTAATACGCCTCTTCTCCTGGGAGGGCGAGACGAGGGTAGAAGTGGATGTTAAGCCACACATAAACGTCCTCCACCCCAGGTCAGCCGAGATAATAGACGTACACGACGAGGAGATAGCAAGGCTAATAGAGGAGAAGCTACGCCAGCACGGCATAAAGGGCAGGCTAGCAATGATAAACGCCGTGGTATACCCCGAGCACCAATAACCGCTCTCGGCGAGAGGCAAACCCTAAGACCCCCCACCACAAGCAACCACAGGGGGGCCGCGCCACGCCTAGAGGCAAACAACGGAGAGGGCAAGCTGAGATCATAGGTGGGCTCATAGTACTCACACTCATATTCATGTTCGCAGTACCCATAATACTCAACTCCTACTACAACGCCGAGAGGAGCCTGACAGCCCAGAGGCTCCAGTTAGAACAGCGCATGTTCAGGTACGATGAGAAGCTTAGTATAGGACCCGTAAACCCCTACTCCCGCATATACCAGCAACTAGGATGGATCCCGGGCGCCTTCATCAACAATACTGGCACTGTGCCTGTCAAGCTGGACAAGCTCTACCTAATAGACATCGCTAGTCATAGCGTCTACGCCATAGTAGACCTCTCCCATGGCTTGCCTAACACCACCACTATCATAGCCGAGATGTACCTTAACCCCAACCTCCAACAAGGCTACATAGGCACACCCGTGCCCAGAGGGCAACCCATAGTACTGCAGCCCGGCGATGTCCTAGTTGTAGTATTCAACAAGACAAACATAATGCCAGTAGCAGCAAACCTAGTCGTGCGGGTCGAGTCGAGCGATGGAATCCTCCACCCAATATCCGGCGGGGGCTATAGTGGCACCCTCCTCTCAGCCCCAGGCGGGGGCGGCGGAGGCGCCGGTGCCTACTCAATACCCAGAGGCATATACATCACCCAAAGCGGATTCAAACTCATAGGCTACAACGCCCTAATGAAGGAAGGCGAAGCCTATGCCTGGACGCCACCAATAAGAGTCGTAAGTACCGATTGGTTAGGGGATCCAAGCGACTTTAATTTCATCGAATCATTCATCTACAACGATCCAGAGTATCCCGGACTCTATTACCTTAAAATCATCCCCGCCGAGGACATTTATGTCTACGTAGAGCCTAGATCGAGCAGCCTATCTTGCAGTGGCGTTTTATATTATGATTATATATATGTGCCAAGTGGTTATACCATAGAAATACATGGATACATCGGAACATATGATGCACAGGACACGACGTACTTTAGCGGTTACGCCTTTCAGATACTCGTGATAGACTCTAGAGGACGCATAATAGATAATGTGACCTGTGGACAACCATATGTGTTAGGTAATACAACTGGCTCGATAATCCGACTTGACTTTGATGGCAATGGTGTCGATGAAATCACCTTTTATAGCCTCCTCAACGGCCCCACGATATCCACATCAACCGATATAGATGCAGACTATGATAGAGATACATCAACAGATGCATTAGTGTGGACTTACATGGTTGCACGAGATATAAGTGGAGTAGACTTTATACATATAGCTGCTAAGATAAACTACTACTGGACCGATACTTTTTCCTCGAGAACCGGTTGCCCTTCATCCTTCAGGCCTCTCAGGATATTCTCCGTTGTTGTCTGGAAATATGATAACAGTACTAATAGCTGGTTCATCTATGGTGAGAAGGACTTTCCCTATACCAATGAGAAGCCGAAGCAGTACCATGTGGATGTAACGTTCCCGGTCAAGCGTGATGGCATCTATCGTGTTGGAATCTTATTCTATGACAACTATAGAGACTGGGATGGATACGGGTATGAATGCTATAAGGACTTTACGTTCACCCTAGAGCACGTGATAGTAGAGTATGGCATATTGAATCCCTTCTTCAAGGAGAGCCCGCCAGTCTACGTCGTCGCGATACCGGATCCGTCCCTTATCAATGGCATCAACGCTATAGGCTATGCAAACCAGTACAACATATCTAATATAACCGAGGCTAAGATAGACGCTCTCGAGACTATACTGAATCTTGTCAAGGATGAACTTGGATACGCTGGAGTTACGGGCTACACCGTTATAACCAACACCACCACTCTATGTAACCTGTTATTCAATACTGAGAGCCCGCCTAAGTACGCTATCATACTGTGGCTCCAAGGCAACACTAGTATAGGTGATGTCTTGGGCTCCTGTGGCGTCGACGATTCGGTGCTGCGCGACTATATTGCGGAGTATCACTGGGTTTGGGTTTGGCCCTACGGCAACCTCTCCAGCCTCGACATGCAGGTCTATGAGGGTGGCTACGCCGCTATAGTCAGTGGTCCCTTCAACCTCTCTATAACGCCTGCTGGATTGGAGGCTAGAGCCGAGAACTACGCCTTCTACCTCTATAACGTGTTGAACTTCAGCGAGGCCGTCAAGGTACTGGCGTCGGGCGGTATCAACTGGACTGATGTAGTCGTGTGGGACGCCACATTCTATGCTGACAATTCCTCTAGTCCGACGCTGTTCGGTGACGTGGCTCTGAGGGTCTATGATAACGGCGTGTTCGCTAATGGCACGATAATACTCAACCCGATAGAGGTTGCCTGGAACGTTACGAGCGGTGTGGGGGCTCCGCCTAGGACTATAGTGGAGGAGATCGTCTACTCAGCGCTGAGGGCCTGGAATATCCTGCGGTTCGGCTCTGTGTCGTGAGGCATTAATGCCCTCGCCCTCGGCGCCGCGGCTGTAGGGCGCGCTATTGCCGGGTGGGTGTAGGGAGAGCATCGAGAGCGTGCTACGTAGGATCGATGGCAGGGGCTACAAGGCCTACAAGGACCTCCTATCTGCCTGCTCCAGGGTCGGGGTTCTAGGGGTCCGGCTCTCGAGGGTCCAGGGGGACCCTTTCGCCCCTCCGAGCGTGGCCGTGGTGGAGGCTCCCCGGGAGCGCTTGCCCCCAGGGCTCCCCGGGTACCCGGCGCCCCTCGCTGATTGGCTGTATAGGAGGCTGTGGCGTCACCTCAAGAGGCTCTCGAGCCGGATGGGGGAGGGCCATAGCGGCTTCTTGGGGGTGCCCAGGCCTGGGCCCGTGATCATCAGGAGGAGCGCCGTGGAGGTCCTCGGGGATAGGGTCGTCTTCAGGGTGTGGGTTGGGCTGCCTAGTAGGGCCCGCAGGATCCTCGGTGGCGCTGCCCAGGAGCTGCTGCTCGAGAGGCTCCCAAGGGCAGTCCTCGAGGCCCTAGACGACGCGGGGAGG
>JALWEW010000019.1 GCA_027039295.1 Acidilobaceae archaeon | reverse complement strand
GCCCTAGCCGTCTCTACTAGTAGATACGTGTCCTCGGAGGGCTCGTACACACAGCGAGTCCGGATGTCCACGGAGCCGCTCACCCCGCGCAGTGCTCTGACAGTAGTAGCACTTCCTCAGGCGTTAGCTCGCGCACGCGCCCCTCCAAGATCCTAGGTGGTAGGCCGCACCCACCCGTCATGTAGCCGCATAGCCTCAGGCTCTTTGATACCCTCTTGTTCTTATAGCTGAATAAGCACCTAGCCATCTCAACAAGCCGGGTCCCGCTGTCCTCCTCCCACCTCCTGATGCGCCGCAACTTCACGAGGCTGCTCCAGACCTCCGGCCTTGGAGTGAAGGCTGAGGGGGGGAACGCGGCTAGTACGTCAACATCGAAGTACAGCCTCACTACCACGGTGAGACGCCCGTAGGCCCTGGAGCCAGGCCTTGCGGCCAGCTTGTCCGCCAGCTCTTTCTGTATCATAACCACCATCCACCCAATACGGTTATTAGTGATTGCCTTCACGATCACCTGAGAGGCCGCGCTGTAGGGTAGGTTAGAGACGAGACCCTCGACCCTAGCGGTTCCCGCAATGTCTACTCCATCAGCGTTCACGATATGGACGTTATCAAAGCCGTCGAGCAGCCTCGAGGCCGCCCCTGCTAGGACGGGGTCTAGTTCGACTGAGAGAACTCTCCTCGAGATCCCGGAGAGCGTGCAAGTCAGCACGCCCAGGCCCGTGCCTACCTCTAGTACATCGCTAGAGTGTGGGGTAGCCCTTTCGAAGAGCCTCAGCACCCGGGGCTCTACAAGGAAGTTCTGGCCGAGAGACTTTCGCGGCCTGAGACCTAGGTCGCGGAGGATCCCATGGGTCCAGGATGTGAGGGTCCTCCGCGACCTCGACGCCTCGCAGGGGCTACTGGCAAGCCTGTCCAGGGCCCTCAATGGGCCGTCAGCCTGCCGAGGTAGTCTAGGAAGGGTTTGCCCCTCTCGCGGGGCTTCACGAAGAGGTAGTAGGAGGCCCTCCCCTCCAGCTCCTCCAGGATCTTCTCGGTGAGGGCCTGGACGGGATCCATCTTAATGATACTGTGTATCTCCTCGTAGGATTCGAATCTCTTCCGGGTGCGGTATTGAAGCACCTTCCTCAGCGTCTTCTTCCCGATTCCGGGCAGCAGTTCTATGGCGTGGAGCCTAATGTTAATCGGCTCAGCCATGTTGAAGAACTCCACAAACTCAGCCTCACGCTCTTGTACAATACGCTCTACAGCAGCCCTCAGATTGTCCCTGGCTGTTGGGGTTAGGTCTTCATAGTGTATCGGAGTCGGCGGCACTCGAATCGCCAGCTTCGGAAGGGACTTATCTTCGAGCATCCTTTCTATGGCTTCGAAGTCTAAGACTATGTTCACACGCTCCCTCTCATCGAATGCTTTGACTAGTAGCTCTACGTCATCCTCCTCAATGGGGGTCACGGGGAAGCACGTGGAGGAATCCCTCTCCTTATAGCATGCTAGCACTACGTTGGAGCGGAGCCCCCTCCTGGTATCGTGGAGTCTTATGATGGTCTTAAGCACCTCCGATAGTAATGAGACTTTTTCGAGGAAGTCGATGTCGTTGAAGTTAAGCGGTATACCATCTAATAGCGTGAACCTGCGATATCCGAGGGCCTGTACAACGGGCTCCTTTTGGTGGTGCTTGTGGGGGTCTCTCCTATTACCGAAGGGCAGGAAGTCGAGTACGATGCCCACCCTCTCGAGCTGGGCTATGTCGATGCGTGGCCTCTGCGGTCGCTTGCCATGGCCGTGGCGCCTCTGCTGCATGAGGTTCACCCTGCTCCTTCGCTTTAGTATCAGGCTTTGCATCGGATAAATAAGGCACCCAGACCCGGGCCCCGCCTATCCTACTCATAGTAGGGCGTGGTTTTGCAGAACTCTTCTATGTCGCTTAGCACTTTATCGAAGAGTTCATCCCCCGGCTTGAACTCTTTATCCATCTGGAAGATGGATAGGAGCTCTCCCCGCGAGCGGGGGCATATGCTAAGGATCACGGCAGCCACATGCTCTGGAATCCCACGCTCCAGTAGCCTGGAGAGCGCTTTTGCGGCAAGCTCAGCGTCGCCCTCACCAAACTCCCTAAGGTAGTCCCATACTCTCTCCTGGAGCATGCCCAGCTCTCCGTCAACAACCCTCTTATACATGAGGCTCTTAGCGAGGCTGTAGGGCACGTACCTCTGGGATATCAACTCCCTCTCCATGGCGCTCTCCCCGGGAGAGTCCGTGGGGCGGCGGGCGCTTCTCCCCCTGGTAGCCTTCACCCGTTTAGGGGCCTGATGTGCTCTGGCGTGGTTATGACTATCTTCCTCTTGTTGCCAAGATATACCTCTATGAGGTAGGCCCTCCCCCTCCTGCCTATAATGGTCCCCGTGAGTCCATGGAACCTCCTATGAGGCATAGCGTAGTGGAAGGATGGGTCTATCTTTATCGCTACCTTCTCGCCTATCTTATACTCCCGGAGTATGACGCTGAGCTTGGGTACCGCGCCCTTCTCCCTAACCTTCTTCCTCAGCAGCTTGCGTGTACGGTGTCTGTAGCCCCTTGGGGCCTTCACCATAAGCTACACACCCTAGAGCCGCCGGGTGGGCGTACCTTTAAAAACTAAGTAGCCCCTGCGTGTTCGGCCCCGAGGTCCAGGGGGCTCTCTACGCCGATTACATCGAGTTCAACGCACTGCAGGGCCTTACCGAGAACCTCGCTGAAGGATGGCGTGGTCCTACCCGCATCGCCATCCACTAGCTCTTTTATGTAAAGACCGCCCTCAGCCAGCACTAGGCACTCCGCGATCTCCCCTAGGAGGCGTCTGCACTTGACCTCGTAGACGGTTCTTGTCCGGGTCATGTCGGGCCTCCTATGGAGGACTCGCCTGGGGGTTCTTTGCAGCACGCGCCTCCCCGTGAACTCCCTCTCTAACCGCTCTAGGTCGGCGTCGCTGAGGGGCCCCTCTAGTGATACTATTAGTGTCTTGTAAGTCTTCCTCAGTTTCACGCTCTCCTCCTTGTAGAGCCTCACGTCCCGGCGCCGCGCTACTCTCTCGAACCTAAACTCTACGAGACCCTTGGAGTCAGCGTTTGCGTGTCTCTCGAATTCCTCGAGGGGCAGGTGTCTCCTGCGCGGAGCTTTAATCTCTACTATGAGAGGCCTGCCAGTGCCCAGCATCCTGGCGTCAACGTCCTCCCTGCCAGCGGCGTGGACCACGAGTCTCTCACCGCTAGTAAGCCTGAGGAGCCCCCAAGCAGCCTGCTCGACGCTGAAGTATCGAGGGCCTGTGGGGGAGGGCCAGTAGGCCTGGCTTATCAGCCGGCCGAGTTTCCAGTAGCGACCCGCTAGGAAGAGACTGTTTACCTGTATGTCGATGTTGCCCCCGGGAAACGATACGAGGAGGGTGGCCTCAGGCTCCTCGAAGTCGGCCCTCACGCTCGGGTCAAGTTTTTGTATGAGCTTGCCGACCTCCCTCCTCAGCTCGGCCTTTAGGCTCTCGCTGAATGCGAGTCCATAGCGTAGCTTGAGTTCCTCCTCGACGCGTAATACGTCCTCACCGACCTTGGCGCCCACGACGAATTTTCTAATATCATATGCCCTCAAGAGCTTGAGGCCCTCGCGGGCAGCCCTCTCTATGGTGTCGTCGAGTTCCCCGGAGCATATGGCGCAGCGCCGCCCCTCCGCCAAGCGTCCCTCGACCCTCTCGGGCGCTATGAGCCTGAGGAGCGGGAGCGCCTGGCCACCTATGTTAGCGAGGACTTTGAAGTCCTCCTCGGAGAGTGTGCCAGTGACCCGGTACTTCTTGTGGAGCTCCATCACTATGACTCTCTTAATAGCGTCTCCGCGCTCCTTGTTGGACCAGCCGTACCCGAGAAGGGCGAATAGCCTGCCAAGACACCTATCGCATAGGGGCATGTCGGCCAGGATTCTCCTAGCCTTCGCTACAACGTCTTCCTCGCCCATGACACCAGCCTCCGGGGGTAGGGATATAATGTGGGGCCCCTATAATGCGCTGTCAGGAGCGGCGTCCATGATAGTGCGGGTGCTGGGCGAGGAGGTGCCCTACGCTCGCTGGCTCCTGAGGATACTGCGGGACAAGGCGACTAGCGTGGAGAGGTTCCGCTGGGCCCTCAGGAAGGCGGGCACGCTCCTGGCGATGGAGGCTTCGGAGGAGCTCGAGTGGAGAAGCCTGTACATCACGACTCCCCTGGAGGCGAGGGCTAGAGAGCTTGAGCCCGTGGCGGAGCCTCTAATCGTGGGGGTGCTCGGGGCCAGCCTCCCGATGGTTGAGGGCGTCCTAGACGCCTATCCCTCAGCGCCACTCGCCCTCATAGCGGCCAGGAGGATCGAGGAGGGGGAGGCCGTTAGGGTGGAGGTGAGCTATGAGAGGCTGCCAGCCAGCTGGAGGGGCCCCGTCATGATCGTGGACCCCATGCTGGCCACGGGCCTCACCATCTCCTCGGTGGCAGAGAAGCTCCAGGGCATCGGAGCTACCAGGGTCATAGCGCTAACGTGTATAGCCGCCCCCGAGGGCATTAGGAGGCTGGCGGAAACCTCTCCCAACACCGTTCTGTACACGTTGGCCATCGACAGGGGGTTGAATGACAGGTTCTTCATAGTCCCTGGCCTTGGCGATGCCGGGGATAGAGGTCTAGGGGTAACACCAGCGTAGGGGGTCACACTCTTTTCCCAGGTCCTAAGTCCTGGTTTGTCTGGCGGAGGCGCCTATCGCCTTGGAGGTGAGGGTACTCTCGCCTACAGCCATACTCGGCTATGGGTTCCCCTTAGAGAGCCTTGAGAGGGGGCTTAAATGGGAGCCCGATGTCATAGGAGTAGATGCTGGTTCCACCGACCCAGGCCCCTACTACCTGGGTGAGGGGGTTCCATTTGTCGAGGACTCGAACGTTGAGAGGGACATCTACTACCTCCTAAGGGCTTCCCTTGAGCACGGGGTCCCCCTGTTGATTAGTAGTGCCGGGGGCTCGGGCGCAAGGCCTCATGTAGAGCGCTTTCTGCGCATACTAGGCAGAGTCGCTGAGAGGATGCCTCGACGGCCCCGAGTCACCGTTATATGGAGCGATGTTGACCCTGAGTGGCTCTTATCTAAGATTGAGTCGGGGGCTCTAGTGGAGCCCCTAGGGTCGGGGCTCGGGCCTCTCACGGAGGAGGCGATTAGGGGCTCGTCTAGGATGGTCGCGCAGCTAGGCGTGGAGCCCTTCATAGAGGCGCTGAAGACCGATGCTGACGTGGTGGTAGGTGGAAGGGCTGTCGACGTAGCCCCCTTTGCCGCCCTCCCCATAGCACGGGGCGCCGATAGGGGTCTAGCACTGCACATGGCAAAGATCCTCGAGTGCGGGGCAATAGCCGCCGAGCCCGGGAGCGGCTCCGATGGGATGTTCGGCATACTCAGGAGAGCCGAGTTTGAGGTCAGACCCCTCAACCCGGCAAGGAAGGCTACCATCGTCTCGGTGGCCGAGCACTCCCTCTATGAGAGAACCGATCCATACCACGAGTATCTACCGGGGGGCTACGTTGACCTCTCAGCGGTAGAGAACGAGGAGGCCGGGGG
>JALWEW010000018.1 GCA_027039295.1 Acidilobaceae archaeon | reverse complement strand
CCCGTACACGTAGCATATCCTCGAGTCATCCACGCCCCGGGCCAGCAGGCTCTGGACGGCCTCGCCGAGCTTGGCCTCTATGAACGTGGTCTTCCCCGAGCCCATCTCCCCCACGATGAGGGCGCTCCTCATGTGGAGCGGGGCCGCCCCCACGAACTCGGGGGGCGGGGCCATGTATGCTAGGATCCTGCCTCGGATCCTCTGCTCCGGGGCTTCCTGGGTTACGCGCTCCTTCACGCTTAAAGCCACCCCCGCCCGTCATATCCGTGGGGTGCGGTGTATGGGCGCGGGTGCGAAGAAGAGCATCTCTTGGGAGAAGGCGGTTGACGAGGCTGTGAGGGTGCTCAAGCCGCAGTTGGACTTCCTGAGGGAGCACGACCTGAAGGCCAAGGCTAGCCGCCCCGCCCGCGCCTAGCCCTTCCAGCGTGGTAGACGCGGAGCAGCCACTGGTAGACTTCTTCCCGGCCCCACTCCCCGCCTGCGACTCTGAGCGCCGCTTCCGCTATCCTCTTAGGCCTAGGCATCCTGTTCACCCTGAGAAACGCCCAGAGCATTACCGCGGCTAGCCTCTTGTTCCCATCGACGAGGGGGTGTAGTGTTATCAGCTCGTGGAATAGGGCCGCTGCGGCGGCGAGCTTCCGGGCGTAGCAGGGCTGGCCCCTGGAGAAGTGGAAGGCCCACCGGGCAGCCTCTACCGCCTGCTCGGCCTGCCCCCTGCCACCGCCCTTCCATTGTATAGGGTCGTCCGGGTAGAGCTGCCTGAGTTTCTCCACGGCCCTCTCGATGGAGCGGAGAGAGGGGTAGCGGATCCTACAGGTTCTCTTATCGGCCACGCTATCACCACTCCTCTTCGAGCCTGGATTTTCTCACGAGCAACCCTGCGCGCTGCAGGCTCGCTACTATCCTGCGGAAGGTCTCCATGACGCGCCCATAGCCCGTGGCCCGCTCGAGCTCGGCCCGCGCGCCCGAGAGGCCATCCCTAACCACGGGCTCGGCCAGGTCTAGGAGCACCTCGACGGCGCCCCTGAGGGCCGCTAGGACCTCGCCCCGCCTCGCCTTAGGTGTCTGGTGGTACCTCGTGGCTATCCTGGCCACGCGCTCGATCTGCTGGGTCAGCACCCAAGTGTAGTCGACCCTGTCCTTGGTTACCTCGTAGGCCACGCTACTCCACCCCCGCCCCGGCCTCGGCCTCTAACCCGCCGGTCTCCTCGCCCACGGTGGCGTGCTCCCTGAGGAACTCCTCGTCCAGGGGCAGGCCCTCGCGGCACACTGCCTCTAGGAGAACCTGCATCTTAGCGCTAGGTGGCGGGCCTCGGGGCGAGTACGCCCACGCTAACGATTTCCACGCGAACCACGGCCTCAGCCTATCCTCTAGCTCCCCGCAGTCCCTGGCGCCCACGAGTATCCCGGCGAGCTCGGCCACCTCTTCGTCTCCGAGTATCCGCTTCAGCCTCTCGACGAGCCTGTCTACGCTCCGCTTACCCCACCGGTAGACATCATAGGCACGCAACTCCAACCCGACACCACCCCGCTAATCATAATCAATAATAAATCAAGGAAGAAAGAGAGGGCGGGGCTAGACGTCGGCCCAGGCCTGCTTTAGGATCCTGCGCCAACAGCGCTTGTTGCGGCGCGGGTGGCCGCACTTCTCCCAGGCCATGTGGAAGGCCTCGCTTAGCTCGCTCTTGCTCACGACACCCTCGGGCTTGTGGTGCCTACGCTTGGGCCTCGAGTGCTTCCCCCGACGCCTAGCCACGGCCCTCACCCCTGATCCTTACGATCATGTGCTTGACGATGGACTCCACGCTACGCCCGTCTACC
>JALWEW010000017.1 GCA_027039295.1 Acidilobaceae archaeon | reverse complement strand
CCTCCGGGGGGCTCGGGGGAGACCCGCGCGGTCGCAGGGGCTTCTCCCAGACCACTCGACGGGCCCCTAGGGCGGTGTGGCGCCGTGGGTCATTCCTGGATAACCCTTATGCCGGGCAGGTTTTTGAAGTGCTTGTCGAACGTGTAAACCTCCTGTATGTCATGCCTCCTCATTTTAATGTAGGCCACGGCGTCATTAACGCTTACGGCGTACCTTGCAGCTATCCCTAATGCTTCCTCGTAGTCAGCCTCCTCAACGCCAGCTACCTTGATGTTGTCTAGCTCTAGTATCCGGGCTAGGAGGCGTATACTAGCTTGGAGGCCGAGGCGGGACTCAACGATGTTCACGACCTCGGCTATGTGGACTACGCTTGTCAGCACCTCCTCGACCCCAGAGTCTACTCGTGCTATTATGGCTTTGGCGGTCTTCTTCATCTCGGCTTCACGGGGAGTAAGCCTCCTCCTGGGGACTAGGTACGCGTGGAGGAAGACACTCGAGTCAAGGAACCTCATCCTCGAGCCCCTCCCCAGCCAGCGCCCTCCGAAGCTCGTGAGTATCCGTGAAGTCCTTGGCGTCCACCTGTATGGAGTCGAAGAACTCGGACAGACGGGCGGGCTCAACAGGGTGGAGCACTATGTTACCCCCGCTAAGTTCTACGAGGAACACTCTCGCCCTGACCCTCCTCCTGATCTCCGCGGGTATCACTATCCTACCCTGCCTATCCATCCTAGCCAAAACGGCCACGATAACCACTCCCGCCACACTACTAGTCTCGTACCACACTTAAAAATAATGGCATTACGTGGCCGCATGGCATACACGATGAGGCCTGGGGACGTCGGGGTGAGTGCTACCACCGGATAGTCCTAGCCTGTCGCCCCCCTGCAGGCCCTCTCTATGACGCTGTTGTCGGCGTGCCTCCTGATTATACCCCTGAGGGCCTCCTCGGGGTCGCGCTTGGCCCTCTTTAGTGCGCTGGCATAGCTACCCCGGGGCTCCGGGGCGGTCCACTCCTCTATCCCGGATAGCCACCCGCGCCGGGCTGCGCTGCAAAGCGGGCTGGCGCTGCAGGCGGCGGCGTTGTCGAGCACGAAGACGTAGCGCGCCCACCAGTCGAGCCTATGGTAGCCGGCGCTGCGGCCTCTACCGATCCTCGTGGCAGGCCTGCCCTCCAGCGCGGCTAGGTAGAGTGGCAGCATGACGGACACCATACCGTCGCCTTGGTAGAGGAGGGCCTTTGCAAGCGCGGCCGAGTCCCTCGGGGGATCCACGACCCCCAGGAGGGCCCCCTGGGCCTCGTAGTAGAGGAGGCTGGCCACCTGCTCCTCGAGGCTGAGGACCCTCCGCCTGCCCCCCTCGAGCTGGAGGCCCCCAACCGCTAGGAGGCTCCTCCACCCATGCCTCTCGGATGCCTCCGCGAGCGCCGCCCGGGCCAGGGTGTCAGCCGTGTAGCTGCCCAGGCTCTCCTCGTACCCTGTCAGGAGGCCGTCCCCGCCGATGTCCGTGTGGACAGAGCAGGAGGGCCTGTAACGGTGGGCGAGCCACTCCAGGGCCTCTTCAACCTCGCCCCTCTCAGCCCTAACGCAGATCCTGTAGACGGGGAGCGAGGGGTTTAGGGCCTTGAGGGCCCACTCGAAATCCCTAGGATGATAGTCCACGGGCACGAAGAGGCTGCCAGCCACCCGCCTCCCGCCATACTTGCGTGGCGCGCACCCGGCGAAGCTCGCATAAACAATACTAACCCCCCGGAGGAGGGAGGAGAGCACCACAGCTAGGCCGACATCACCCCCGCCACCAAGCCCCCCAACAAGCACAACAGCCACGGGCAACCCCCACCCCTATAG
>JALWEW010000016.1 GCA_027039295.1 Acidilobaceae archaeon | reverse complement strand
ATGCAAACGGGAGACCCACAGGTGGGAGACATTAGGCAAACACTATATGCAAAGAGCCTTCCATTCCCTGGGGGTTTAGGGGTGTGGGGGAGGGTTGTGTGTTTTATTGTTTGTTTTCTTTGTTTTCTTCTTGTCTTGCTAGGAATAGTGCTGCTGGTAGGAGTATTTTCACGACGTCTTCGACCTTGTTTACTGTGTGGCCCATGTCTGGGGCTATGTGTGCTTCCAGCCTCTTGCCCTTCTCTGTGGCTTTCTCGATTAGGTGTAGTACTGGTTTGAGTGGTGTCCTGGTGTCGTTTTGTGGGTGTATGAGTGCTAGTGGCTCTTGGAGGTTGTCTACGTAGGTTATGGGGCTCCTCTCCCTCCATAGGCTCTTGTCGCCGTTGAATAGCATCTCTATGAATGCCTTGAATGCTGGGTCGCTTAGCTCGTACATCTCCTCCCAGTCTGCGACGCTCGCGCCTGCAACGCCGGCCTTGAAGGCTCCCGGCTTCCTTGTTAGGGCGCAGAGGGTCATGTAGCCCCCGTAGCTGTAGCCCATTATGTAGGGCTTCCCCCGGGCCAGGCCCTCCCGGGCGGCCCAGCCCGCGGCTGCGGCGATGTCCTCTAGCTCCATGCCGCATGGGTCGCCTATGATCTTCTCCATCCACTCTAGCCCGTAGCCGGTGCTGCCCCTGTAGTTGGGCTTCACCACGTGGAAGCCGGCCGCCGCTAGGGCCGCTGCGAATATGTCCCAGGCGTCGGCGTCCTCCGCGAAGGGGCCACCGTGGACCAGCACCACTGTGGGGCCGGGCCTCGGCGCCCTCCTTGACTCGAGGTAGTAGAGGGGCACGGCGGCTCCATCACTGCTCTGGGCCTCGGCGTAGCCGTGGCTGCCGAGGGCCTCGGGGAGCCACCAGGGCCTGCTGCCCTCTAGGACCACGCTCCACCCGCCGCCGGAGGGGTCTAGGGCTACTATCCTGTGGGGGGTGTCGAGGCTCGTGTGGGTCACCAGGATCCTGCCCCTCCACTCCTCGGGGCTGCCGTGCATGCCCTCGGGGGCCTCTAGCGGGGCTCCGTCTAGGAATACCCTGCTCCTACCCCTCTTCCTGGCTATCACCGCCAGGCCCCCGGGGAGGTGGCGTATTGCGTTGAAGGCTGTGGGCCCGTAGTCCCTCATGGCGCCCATGTCTAGGGGCTCGCTCCTACCCGTCTGTGGGTCTAGCCTGTAGAGGAGGCCCTCCCGGGCGGCCTCTAGGCCGTAGACTATGGAGCCGTCGGGGGCTATGTCTAGGGCTAGCACGCTACCCTTGATTGGGGGCTCGTGGACCCTGAACTCCCCGGTCTGGAGGTCCACCGTGAAGAGCTTGAAGAGCCTCGTCTCCGGGGGGAAGACCCCCACGCCAGCGGCTAGGTCGCCGCGGACGCTCTCCACCATCGCGAGGCCCGGGGCGTCGGCGGCCTTCCAGAGCCTGCCGCCCCTGTGGGCGTAGACGCCTATGCCGGCCTCGTGGACCGCGGCGAACGCCACGGTCTCCCCGTCGTCTGCGACCCCGAGGATCCTCGCTGGCGCCTGCTCGGGGTGCAGCTCCTCCTCGACACCCGGCCTCTCAACGCTCACAACGTAGAGCTTCGCCAGCTCCCTGCCCCGGGCTACGTCCCTGTATATCACGACCCTGCCAGCGCCCCGCGGGGGCCTGGCGTAGCCGTTAATCGGCTCCCTGTTGAGCCTCACAAGCTGGCCGCCATCGTAGAGGTAGAGGTTGGCCGCCCCCTCCCTGAGGGCGCTCACCAGGATCCTCTCGCCAGCAACGACGCCGCCTACACCGTAGAGCTCCACCCCGACAAGCTCGACGAGCTCCTCGACG
>JALWEW010000015.1 GCA_027039295.1 Acidilobaceae archaeon | reverse complement strand
GGCTATCAAGGACCGCGATAGGAGCCTACCCATAGCAAGGCCAGGCATGGCGGTTGCCGTCTCGATAGCGGGCAGGGTCCTCGTGGGCAGGCACATAGATGAAGGGGACATAGTCTATACTGACGTGCCCGCCGAGCATGCCATGAAGCTGATAACCGAGTTCCGCGACCTCCTAAGCGACGACGAGATCCTAACGCTGAAGGAGATAGCAGAGATCAAGAGAAGGAGTGGGGACAAGTCGTTCAACCTAGTACTGGCCCGGCTCAAGAGAATCCTCGAGAAGGCCTAGTACTCCGGCACCACCTCCTCCTCCCTGAAGACCACCTTGAACTCCCTCTCGAAGCTCTCCCTGGAATCGCTGGCGTGCACGACATTCTCCTGTATCGAGAGGGCGTAGTCGCCCCTTATCGTGCCGGGCTGGGCCTTGCGACCATCCGTGGCGCCTATCATGAGGCGCACCACCTTAATGGCGGAGTCGCCCTCCAGCACCATAGCCACTATGGGCCCGCTAGTTATGAACTCCACTAGGTCCCTGAAGAATGGCTTGTCGCGGTGCACAGAGTAGAACTCCTCGGCCTGCTCACGGCTCATCCACAGCATCTTAAGGGCCCTTATCTTAAGGCCCTTCCTCTCGAACCTGCTTATGACCTCGCCTACGAGGCCCCTCCGGACACCATCGGGCTTCACGAGCACCAGGGTCTTCTCAACGGCCACGCCCCACACCCGAGGCCCCGCTCCCAGGTGTGGGGCGTTTTAAGGATGAGGATTGCCTCCTATATCTTGCCTGACCTCCTCTTAGCCACCCACGTGACCTTGGCCGGCTTCCTGCGGAGTTTGAGGTAGTTCTTGAAGCACTTGCTACTGCAGAACCACAGCACCTCGCCCCTGCGTGTCACGTACATTATACCCGTGCCAGGCTCTATGACTGCACCGCAGTAGCTGCACGTCCTCAGCTTGGGCACTACTCCACACCCCGTGCTTGCCGTGGAGAACGCGGGCGCCGCGCTTATAGCCCTTGCCCCAGCCCCAGCGTGTGACCCGGTGCTGGGCAGTGGCCGAGGAGAGGGAGGAGAGCATCATCGAGGAGATAGGGTACCCCGCGGAGGTAATCCAGATCATAGGCAGGACCGGCGTGGCTGGTGAGGTGACGCAGGTCAGAGTTAGGATCCTCGAGGGCAGGGATAAGGGGAGGATAATTACGAGGAACGTTATGGGACCCGTCAGGATCGGCGACATACTCATACTGCGGGAGACCGAGAGGGAGGCGAGGAAGCTGAGCAGGCGCCGCCGCTAGAGCCTAACCCTCACGCGCCAGGGCGAGGTTGACCTGTCAACCTCCACCACGCCATCTGCCTCGAGGCCTGTTAGATACCCCAGCAGGCTCCTGGCGGCCACCCACGCCACCATCAGGTTTGGGAGGTTCCTATACACGCTCCCGAACACTCTGTCGAGCCCCACCCAGCCCCCGCTACCAGCTATGGCGGCAAGGACGGCCGCGAGTCTCTTCCTCTTACTCTTCATGGTCTCGACTATGGCCTCGGCCGCCCCGCTCCTGTCGAGCTCGTGGGGCCCGTGGCCTGGGTGTACGGCGCTGTAGGTCTCCACCGCTAGGAGCCTGTACATTGACTCAAAGTACCTGTACATGTCGCGCAGGGTCACGTTGGGCCCCCCGACTATGTTATCGCCGACGAAGGCCCTGCCAGCCATAATGACGCAGATGTGGTCGTCCGAGTGGCCGGGGCACTCCAGGTAGGATCCCCCCAGCTTCCCGAGGCACTTCTCGGGGGGCTCGAGCCCCAGCTCCTGGGCGGCCCTGCTTATGGCCTCGTAGCGCCTCCTCATGCCCTCGAAGAGCCTGTTAGCCTCCCCTATCAGGCCGCGGAACCCCACGGCATCCGCTATCACGGCCATCCTCTCTTCCATCAGCCTCAGGTCATACAGGATCCTCGCTGTATCCTCCGAGGCACATACCAAGGGCTTGTCCTCCCACCGAGCGATCGCTATGAGGCCTCCACTGTGATCCAGGTGATAGTGGGTGATGACGACTATATCGGCCCTCGGGGCCCCCGGCTTCGAGAGGCCCTGCGATGTACCCGTGTCAACGAGAACCCTATAGCCGCCAACCTCCAGCAGGTAGTAGTTGACGGGCCTGTCGAGGGGGAACTCGAAGTCCTCGAATACTAGAATGTTTGACGCCACAGACCCACCCGAGGCGCGTGCACGGCCTAGGCTTTAACGGCTTCAAGGCACTCGAATAGGGACGGCGGGATGAAGAGGCGCTTTAGGTAGAGCCGACGGGCTATGACGGGAGTACCCTCGGACGACCGCCTCCCCAAGTATAATAGGTAGCCGTGGCCGGCCTAGAGGGCCAGGGGGTACAAGGGTGGCTGAGGCCGAGAGGCAACCCGAGGTTAACATCGGCGTCGTCGGCCACGTGGACCACGGTAAGACTACCCTAGTTCAGGCCCTCACGGGCATATGGACTATGAGGCATAGCGAGGAGATCAGGCGTGGGATGACGATAAAGCTCGGCTACGCCGATGGCGAGGCGTGGTATTGTGAGGGCTGCGAGGGCATTGAAGCCTATAGCCCCGAGCCTGTCTGCGAGTGCAACCCCAGCGCCCGGCCAGTCCTCAGGAGGAGGATGTCATACGTCGATGCACCCGGCCACGAGATACTGATGGCAACGATGCTCTCGGGCGCGGCGTTGATGGATGGTGCGATACTGGTTATAGCGGCCAACGAGCCGTGCCCTCAGCCCCAGACCCGTGAGCACTTCGTTGCACTGGACATCATAGGCGTGAGGAACATAGTGGTGGTTCAGAATAAGGTTGACGTGGTAACCCCTGAGAGGGCTAGGGAGAGCTATAGGGAGATAAAGAAGTTCCTGGAGGGCACCTGGGCCGAGGACGCCCCGATAATACCGGTGAGCGCCCTGAAAAGGGCCAATATAGATGCTGTAATCGCAGCCATAGAGGAGTACATTCCCACTCCCCCCAGGGACCTCGACAAACCGCCCCTCATGTTCGTGGCCAGGAGCTTCGACGTCAACAAGCCAGGCACACCCCCGGAGAAGCTTGTCGGGGGCGTCATAGGTGGAGCAGTGATGCAGGGCGTCTTCAGGGTGGGCGACGAGATAGAGATAAGGCCAGGCGCCCCCGTCAGGAGGGGCGGTAAGATAGAGTACGTCCCACTCTACACTACAATCGAGAGTTTGAGGTTCGGCAGGATAGAGGTAAAGGAGGCCAAGCCAGGGGGCCTCGTGGCGATAGGGACAAAACTAGATCCCAGCCTAACTAAGTCCGATAACCTCGTCGGGAACGCCGTGGGCAAGCCGGGTCAGCTGCCGCCAGTCTTCGATAGGCTCCACATAGAGTATAGGCTCCTCGAGAGGGTTGTGGGGGCGAAGGAGGAGGTTAGGATAACAGGCATCCAGCCCAGGGAGCCCCTAATGCTCACCGTGGGAACGGCCATAACGCTCGGGATAGCTACTAGGGTCGGCAAGGACACGCTCGAAGTCGTACTGCGCAGGCCCGTGGTCACCTGGGGAGGCGCTAGGGTAGCGATTAGTAAGAGGGTACACGGGAAATGGAGGCTTGTAGGCTGGGGAATCGTAAAGGAGTAGGAGTAGTCGTAATCCTGGACTCAAACACGCTAATGATGATGGCCGGCGGCCTCGTAGCCCCTAGCATGATAGCCGAGGCGCTTGAGGCCTCCTATACCCTCGTAGCCCCAAGAGCCGTGAGGACCGAGCTAGAGAGGCTGGCTACGGGGCACCCGCGCATCTCGACGAGGAGACTAGCCAGCACAGCCCTACGCCTGGCGGGCTCACTTGGCGTCCGCTGGCTCGAGGCCTCCAGTGGCGAGGCGGATGACGCCATAGAAGAACTGGCGAGGGCCCTAAGGGGGGAGGGTTGCAGGGTAATTGTTGCGACGAGTGATAGAGCCCTTAGGAGGCGCCTGAGGAGGCTCGGTATTCCGACTCTCTACTATCGGGAGAGCGAGGGCAGGCTCGAGGTCGAGTGGGCCCCATTATAACTGGGGGTTAACGGATAAAGAGGCTCTACAACGCGTGGCGGGCCGCGGCACCGAGCCTCCTGGGGTGCTGAGGGGCTTGTATGTAGTCTACAGACTGAGGGAGTGGGTCGGGATACCGCCGAGCTACATGAGGGAGGGCAGATCCCTCGATGAGGCAGCGCTGGACATACTGAGGGCCTCGCTGGAGGGCACCAGGGACCCAGAGCACGGTATATTCCTCGCCGTAACCGAGGCCCGCGTCCTCGGCGACGGCATCCTACTCCCAGCAGACCCTAACATATACTACCCCGTGGAGTACGAGGTACTAGCCTACAAGCCCCTGCTCCTCGAGGTCGCTAGGGGACGCGTAAAGGAAGCGAGGGAGTTCGGCCTCTTCGTGGACCTGGGTCCCCTGGATGGATTCGTGCATAGGAGCCAGATAATGGATGATAAAGTTGAGTACCAACCGGCAGCCAGGTCCTTCACAGGCGTCGAGACCGGGCGCAGCGTGGGCGTGGGCGATGTGGTCAGGGTTAGGATAGTGCAGATAAGCGGCGCGAACAGGGCTTCAAAGCAGCTCAGGATAGGCCTGACCATGAGGCAGCCCTATCTTGGCAGGGAGGACTGGATAAGGGAGGAGGCTGGTTCGAATGCCTAGGAGGAGCATATTCAAGGCTTGCAGGAACTGCGGGGCCCTCGTTAAGAGGGACGCCGACGTCTGCCCCGTCTGTGGAGGCTCGACCTTCACCGATGACTGGGAGGGCATGGTAATCATACTCGACCCCAAGGAGAGCTTCGTAGCCAAGGTCCTGGGTAAGGAGAAAGCTTACATATACGCCATAAAGGTCGGGGGCTTCTAGGCTTTGCCCCTCCACCCAGCGCTCCTACTGCCACGTGAGAGGAGGAGGGACTTCGCCTGGCCTCGAGGCCTGCTCTGCGCGGGGCCCGCGTGCACTAGACTAATCCCCAGGAGGGCGCCCCTGGCCTGTGTGGGAGACATAGTCTCCAAGTACTGCCTCGAAGACATCGAGCGTGGAGCCCTGCGCCCACCCCTTGCTGTGCTGGTCTACGACGCCAAGACCAGGAGGAGCGAGCGCCTGAGCGGGATAACCCCGCCTTCGATATTTGAGATACACAGGATAGCAAACCCTCCGGGCACGATCACCGCCGAGGCCATGAGCCTCCTCTGCAGGCTAGCGAGGACAGGGGGCCTCCACGCGGTCAGAGTGGACGGCGAGGAGGACATGCTGGCCCTGCCGCTAATAGAGTGCATGCCCGAGGGCTCGATGGTCACGTACGGGGTCCCGGGGAGGGGGATGGCCCTGATATACGTGTCGAGGGCTAGGAGGCTGGACGCCTGGCTCAGGCACACCTACCTAGCCCCAGGGCTGGTGGGCGTGGAGTAGCCTGGTGGTAGCATATAAGCCCGAATAGCTGGTGCTCGCAGGTACAGGGGTGCCCCTGCAGGTTGAGCGGGCAGGAGCAGCTGAAGAAGATAGACCTCGGCGAGGGCGTGATAGCCCACGTCGAGAGGGAGTGGTACAATCCACTTATAAAGAGGAGGGAGGTAACCCTTAGGATACACCACATACTCAAGCCCACGCCCATGAGGATCACGTTAAGGCTTGCGATAGCGAATGCGTATGGCGTTG
>JALWEW010000014.1 GCA_027039295.1 Acidilobaceae archaeon | reverse complement strand
CTGCTAGGGCGGCGGCCCCCCAGAGCTTCTCCGCAGCCTGCCTGACATTACCCTTCCCCAGCTCCTCCCGGGCCTCCTCCAGAAGGTCCTCCGCAGCCTCAAGGTACTCCTTGGCTCTGTCTCTCGGGTCGATGCCCCGGCTCAGGAGCTCGACGAGATACTCCTCCACGCTGAGACCGCTCTTCTCGGCCTCATCCCTAATACGCCTGGCCAGGCGGCCCCGGATAAGTAGCTCTTCAGTCAACCTGAAGCCCCGAGAATAAAATTGTGCGTTCCATTGCTAAAAAGAATTAGCCGCATTATAGCGGCGGACGTAGACGCGGCGATGCTACACTATGGAAATGCGGCCTGCAACTAGTTCATGGATCGAGTTACGAGGACGTGATACGGAATATCAAGGCACAATATTATGTGCTAGTCATGCATCGACGGCCCCAATCAAGGTTATGTGGGGGTTCGCCCTGTGAATTCTGGCTTCTACCCTAACTCCCTCTGGGGATGCAAAGAGGCTAGGCAGAGTAGTTATGGACAGACGCTTACGGCAATCGTGCTGCGTCCTCATAGCTTAACCCCTCAGCTATGCGCTAACTACCTCCCCGGAGCTAAGCAGGGCCTGTCCAAGATCGCTTGATTGAGGCCCACGAATTGAGACTGTGGAGGAGTGGAGCCGCCGCCGGGATTTGAACCCGGGACCTCCGCCTTACCAGGGCGGCGCTCTGCCAGCTGAGCTACGGCGGCCTCCCGCGGAGTCGGCCTGTGCCTTGGGGGTTAATGAGGGTTAAGGGGCCCCTAGAGGCCTCCTAGGGGGCTAGGACTTTGAGGCCTATGTCCTCTAGCCTCTCGGCCTTCGCTATTATATCCTTGTCTAGCGTGGCTATTGCGTTAGCTCCTATTGCCTTGGCTGCTGTTACGTGGAGTAGGTCCAGGCTCCTGAGCCTCAGGGCGCCAGCTAGCCTGTAGGCCTGGGCTAGCACTTCGTTGAAGTCGACTCGCCATAGCGTAGCCCCCGTTCTCCGGATGGAGTATAGGGCTAGGGCCTCGGGTTCCTCGAGGCCTGCCCGGGCGTATACCGAGGCGAGCTCGACTAGTGTAAGCCTGCTCACCGCTAGCTGGGTCTGCAGGCCCTCGAGGAACCTGAGGGCCCTCTCGTGGTTGGCGTCGGCTTCATCAATGTATGATATTATCACGCTCGTGTCGAGGTATACCCTCAACGCCGTCTAGCCTCCTCCAGTATCCCGGTGAGGCCGCCGTGGCGGATCCTGTAGCCCTCGCGCTCGAGGCGCTTGGCCTTCTCGTAGACGCCCTCCCAGAACTCGACCTCTCCCCGGGCCCAAGCTATGCCCCTCTCAATCATGAGGTTGATTGCGTGCGACCTACTCCTGGCTATGCCATAGCGCACCATCTTATCGGCGAGTTCTACCACCTCCTTTCTAACCTTTATCGTCACAGACACGGACACTAAGGTACACCTGGGTATACCTTCTTCCAGGGGAGTTATTAGTATTTCCCGGCCAGCGTGTCCTTTGCGTCTAGGGCCCTAGCTGGACAGCGGCCACGTCAAATACCTTGCACTAACGCTTCTAAGTCGTCATAACGTTTTTATATCGGGGTCTACCACATTATTTATATCTAATACGTGGGGGGTGAGGGAGTGGTGGCGGCGCTCCCGACCCTCGGCGAGGTCGCGAGTAGGAGCCTCCCCCTGGTCTCGGCTGACCAGAGCCTCTCGAAGGCGGCTGAGGTGATGCTAGCCAACAGGGCGCTGGGCGTTGTGACCGCTGATGTGAAGAGGAGGCCTATGCTCGTGCTGAGCTATAGGGCCCTCGCGAGGGCCATTGCGAGGGGCGCCCACC
>JALWEW010000013.1 GCA_027039295.1 Acidilobaceae archaeon | reverse complement strand
GGGGGGGGTGTAGGCGCCAACGACCTGCTTAGAGAGAAGCTCTCGTTGATGGCCTCTGATAGGGGGGTAGAGTACAGGCCCGTCTCGAAGAAATACGCCGTGGACAACGGGGTCATGATAGCGATCACAGGCCTCCTAGCCTTCACTCACGGCATAGTGGTAGAGCCTTCCAGAGCCTACATAAGGCAGAGGTGGAGACTCGACGAGGTGGACGTGCCGTGGTACCCCTCGACCCTGGGAGGGTGAGGGCTTACCTCGAGTCCCTTCCACTCCTCGGGAAAGGCGCGGAGGCCGAGGTTAGAGTGGGCGACTATGCTGGCGTCAGGGCCGTATTCAAGTACAGGCTGCCGAAGAGGTACAGGCACCCACTCCTTGACTCAAGGCTGAGGAGCACTAGAACCAGGAGGGAGGCGCGCCTCCTCGATAGGGCCTACTCGGCGGGCGTGCGTGTACCCATGCTACTAGCGGTCTACCCTAGCCTGGGCCTCCTGGTGGTAGAGTATGTGGAGGGGGTTCTCCTACGCGAGTGGCTTATGGTTCAACGGAGCGGATGGAGGCCTCTCGTGCGGGAGGCTGGCTCCCTGCTGGCCAGGCTACACAGGGCGGGTATAGTCCACGGGGACTCCACGACGTCAAACTACATTGTAGCCAGGGACGGTCTCTACCTTATAGACTTCGGCCTCTCAGAGGCGTCGCACTCGATAGAGGAGAGGGCGGTTGACGTTCACCTCTTCAGGCGGAGCCTCGAGAGCGCACATGCATCCATAGCCGAGAGGGCCTTCCAGGAGTTTCTAGGGGGCTACCTCTCCGCAGCCGGGGAGTGGGGGGTGAGGGTAGTGAGGAGGGCCGAGGAGATACGCTTGATGGGGCGCTATGTGGCGGCGAGGAGGAGCGTCTGGGCAGACCATGGCGGGGGGTAGATAGCTGTGAGGCTCGGCCTGGTCACGGGTAACCGCCACAAGCTGGAGGAACTCTCCCTGGTCCTACGAGACTATGGTGTGGAGCTGTATATGCTCGGCATACAGAAGATCGAGGTGCAGTCAGAGAGCCTCGAGGTAATAGCGCTCGAAGCCGCTAGGAGGGCCTACTCCAAGGCGAGAGTACCACTCATAGTGGACGACTCGGGGCTCTTCATAGAAGCGCTGGGAGGCTTCCCCGGTCCTTACAGTAGTTACACCTACAAGACCATAGGAGTAGAGGGTATCCTGAGGCTTCTACACGGGCTGCCCAATAGGCGCGCCTGCTTTCACGCGGCGATAGCAGCAATAGTACCCCCATACGAGAAGCTATTCCACGCCAGGTCGTGCGGCTTCATAACCGAGAGCCCCAGGGGTACTGGGGGATTCGGGTTTGACCCTATATTCACGCCAGAGGAAGGCGATGGCAGAACATTCGCTGAGATGAGCGTTGAGGAGAAGAACAGATACTCCCACAGAGCCAAGGCGGCCCGGATGCTTGGTGAGTGGCTCAGAGAGACCTTCAAGCGCGGGGTGGGGCCCTCTAAACACTTATAGGAACGCCGCGGGGGAAGCCCCCAGGTCGGGGGTGCTGTAGGGGTATGAACAAGCGCAGAGAGAAGGGCCAGTCCCACTCAACCCGGCCGGCGAGGGCCAGGGCTCCGGTATGGGTCAGGTACACGCCTGAGGAGATAGAGCTGATAATCGAGGACTTGGCCAAGAAGGGCTACGGGCCCAGCATGATAGGCATAATACTCCGGGACCAGTTCGGCATACCCCTGGTTAAGCCGATCCTAGGCAAGAAGATAACCCAGGTCCTCGAGGAGAAGGGCCTCGCGCCCCCCATACCCGAGGACCTCCTAGCCCTAATCAGGAAGGCAGTAAACCTCAGGAGGCAC
>JALWEW010000012.1 GCA_027039295.1 Acidilobaceae archaeon | reverse complement strand
AATTACGGGAGCCCCCGGGAGAGGAACTGCTTGAGGAGGCCGAGTGCATCCGGCCTGGCCCCCGCCACCCTAGAGGCTAGGCCCCTCTCCATTAGGAGGCGCTCCCAGCAGCTCATGTATGGGCAGGTGAAGCAGCCTATCCTGTAGAAGCCCTCCGCGTAGAGGGGGTTAGGCTCGACGCCCCTGAGGAGTGGGATCAGCAGGGTGTGCGCGGCTGAGAGGAGCTTGAGGGGGGCGAGGGTCCTCAGGCCGTGGTAGGGGTCGAGCCTCACCGGGGGCCTCCTGCTCCTCGAGGCCGACTCGGCGTCGCGGTCGCCGACCACCACGACGGGCGGCCCCCTGGAGGCAGCTATCCCCCGGAGAGCCTTAGAGAGGGCCGCCAGCTTCAGGCCCGTGCACCACCGGTCACCCCTCGCGGGGAGCCCCCTCCTCCTGGCCTCGGCGTCGAGGCCGGCGTGGACCCTCACGAGCTCCACGCCCAGCCTGGATGCCACCTCCTCGACGTACTCCTCCGTCTCGGGGAACTCGAGGCCCGTGTCGACGTGGACAGCCACGACCCTCCCGGGGCCCAGGGCCTCCACGGCCAACACGAGGGCCGCCGTCGAGTCCTTCCCACCGCTCCAGGGCACGGCCACGAGGCGGGCCCCGCCAGCCTCGTAGGCCAGCCACTCAGCCATGGCCCCGAGGGCAGCCTCCAGGGCGTCCCTATTGGCCTCTAGCAGGGCCTCGAGGCCCCCGGGCGTGGCGCCTGCGGGTGCCCGTAGGGCCGCGGCCGGCGGTGGGCACTCGGAGAGGCCGACCTCCCCTACGAGGCTCCCGGCGTAGTGGATTCTAGCGACGCCCCCGCTCAGGTAGACCAGGGCGTGGCCCCTTAGGTCGAGGCTGAGGAGGCTCGAGAGGACCCCTAGCCCCCTGGAGTAGAGTATGGTAACATCCATGGAGGGATCCGCCCCGAGGCCCGCGGGAGGCGAGCGGCCGTCGAGCCTGTAGGCCCCTAGGTTGCCGAGCCAGGAGGCCGAGAGCCTGAGGGCCGCCCTCCCCCGGGCTATGAGCGAGGCTATCTGCTCTAGCCTGAGGTTCCTCACGTCCCGAGCCCCAACAGGGACTATGGTAGAGTATGGGGGGAGGAGCCCGGGATCCAGGAGGGCGGCCTCCCTCTCGGGTAGGAGTATGACCGTGAAGGGCCCCGCCCTCGCCGCGGCCTCCGAGGCCAGGGCCTCCCCCCTCAGGCCGCCTAGGTGCTCGACCGTATAGTCGAAGTCCCTGTAGAAGAGCCTGAGGGCCGCCTCCACGGCCTTAGCGTCCTTCCTCGCCCTCACCAGGAGCCTCAGCCTCAACCTCCCGCACCTTCAGGGCGGCCAGGACCGCTATCCCCACCGAGCTAACGAAGGCGCCGGCGAGGAGGCCTATTAGGGCTAGCGTGGCCTTAACCACGAGCCACTGCGTCGAGGGGCTCGCGTAGAAGAGGCTGTAGGGGTAGAGGATAGCCACCACAGCGCCGACTGCCACGAGGGTTAGAGCCGCCGCGAGCCTCCTAGACCCCAAGGGCTCCAGGCACCACCCTAGGGGCGGGGCTGGGGGCCATTATTAGGGGGCCCTCCCCAGAGCCTCGGGGCCAAGTGTTGGGCGAGCCTAGGAGCGGCGGGGCGGCGGAGCCCATCGTGGGCGGCAGGGTCTACCACCTCGGCCTGGCGCCCGGCGACGTCGCTAGGTACGTCCTCCTCCCCGGGGATCCTGGTAGGGCGTCCCTGATAGCTTCCCTCTGGGACGAGGCCGAGTTGAAGGCGTCTAAGAGGGAGTTCACGACATACACGGGCCGCTATAGGGGGGTGCCGATAAGCGTGACTAGCACCGGCATAGGCGCTCCCAGCGCGGCCATAGCCGTGGAGGAACTCCTCAGGGTGGGGGCGGACACATTCATAAGGGTGGGCACAATGGGGGCCCTGAGAGCCGACCTCAGGCCGGGCACCCTGGTGATCGCCCCGGCCGCCGTGAGGATGGAGGGTGCCAGCGGCCAGTACGCTCCACCAGGCTACCCCGCATACGCCTCGCCCACCGTCTTCATGGCCCTAGTCGAGGCGGCCGAGTCTCTGGGAGTGAACTACGAGGTCGGTGTAGTGGCCAGCACGGATAGCTTCTACCTAGGCCAGGGCAGGCCGGGCTACGGGGGCTACATGACCCCCTGGGCCGCGAGCGTGATCCCGGCACTCAGGGAGGCTGGGGTCGCCGGGTTCGAGATGGAGGCAAGCGCTATATTCACGCTCTCAGCCATCTACGGCGCCAGGGCTGGCTGCGTCTGCGCGGTGGTTGCGAATAGGGCTACAGACGAGTTCGCCCCCGAGGCTGGCGTCCGGGAGGCCTCCCGGGTGGCGAGTGAGGCTGTCGCCGTGCTGAGTGAGTGGGACGAAGCCACGGGGAGGGCTGGGTCGAGATGCTTCCACCCAGGGGTACTCAGGAGCACGTGGCGGTCGGGAACATAAACATAGACATATCCCTGAGGGTGCCCAGGATACCGGGGCCCGATGAGAACGTGAGGGCCGACGATTACTGGGTAGGCCTTGGGGGCGCGGCCTCCAACTACTCCATAGCAGTCGCCCGCCTAGGCCAGAGGGCCTTACTCGTCGCCAGAGCCGGCAGGGAGGCGGTGGCCCTCGGCCTCCTAGACAGGCTAGCTAGCGAGGGTGTCGACATTAGTAATGTTGAGGTCGTAGAGGAGCCCAGCGGCCTGGTTGTCGTGTTACTGGTCTCTAACACGGATTATCGCTCGATGATAACGGTTAGAGGCGCGAACGAGGGCCTGAGACCCGGGATGGTGCCTCCACGCGGCGATCTAGTACACCTCGCGAGTGTGGCTCCCCAGATAGTACGTGATATATGCGAGTCGCGGGGCCCCTGCAGCTATGATCCCGGAGGCGAGGTCTTCAGGGCCCCCAAACGGGTTATTAGAGCCCTGGGGAGCGTGGACTATGCATTATTAAACAGTAAAGAGCTGGAATGCCTCACAAGCGATCCCTCTCCAGAGTCCGCGACGTCACTAATCGGAGGAAGACTGAGATTCGTGGTCGTAAAACACGGGGAGGGCGGCGCGGTACTCGTGGATAGCAGCGGGGTAGTCGCCTCCGCTAAGCCTCCTAAAGTAGAGATAGTTGACGCCACAGGGGCTGGAGACGCCTTCAATGCCGCCTTCAACGTTTGGATGCTCTGGAGTGGCGAGCCCCTAGAAGCCCTCAGGGCTGGTGTGGCGGCGGGTGCTGCTAAAGTCGCCAGGCGGGGGAGCAGCAATATGCCAGCCCTAGACGAGGTAAGCTATATCATTAACCGCGTGCACGTAGACTAGAGTGTGGGCCAGAAACAATTGCTTCCTCCCAGTAAGAGCCAATACATATAAACATTCTGGAACCCCATAAGGTCAGCGGCAGGTGCGCCGTTAGTAATGAGTGACTTAAGACCCAGGCACAGGCGGGTCAAGCGATTAAGCGCCAAGGGCACAGCGAGTATAGCGGTTATCACAGTATTACTAATTATTATGGCTCCACAGCTCGCCCTAAAAACTCAAGCATCCGAGACACCGGTATCGACGGAGGTGCTGACGCTCTCATTCGATAATGTTTCAGAGACACTTAAGCATTTAGACAATACCTCAGAAGTATACGATGGAGGCACAATAAGCGGTGACGTAGGTGCTAGCGTGCTAAACGGATACCTGGTTTTCTATGGTAACAACACCGGCGCCACCAGTTCGACGGGGTATGATGAGCCGATAGTCGTTGTGAAGGGATACAATGAAACTAACGGCGCGAGTAGCTACGCTATAATGCCTTACAATTACACTGTCGAAGTGGAATTCATGACCCCCTCGGATCCAGGGCATGGTAACTTCTTCATTCTACCACGCTATCACGATGTCGACAATAAATACGAGATAGCGGTCGATATGGACTACGGTAATATAGTGTTTAACCGCGTGAGGAACGGCACCTGGGAGGAACTGGCGGTTGTCCAGGTAGGCACGCTCGACAAGGATGTATGGTATAGGCTGCACGTGGACGTCCTATGGGAGTATGACCCCGAGTATAATGCCTACGTGAATCACTTCCATGTGGAGCTATACAATGGTTCGACGCTTATTAAAGAGGTTGACTTCGAAGATAATGATACAACCCTAGAACTCGACCCAGACCACTACTACGGCCTGGCATTCCTCGGCTTCACGATAGACTCGGAGTTCAGGGTTTACATGGATAACCTATCCATAGAGGCCAATATGCTACAGCTCGGCGAGGAGCCCAGCGAGTCCTCAGTGAGCCCTTGGGGGGGCAGCGACCTGGACGTGGAGTCCTTCTACGCCGAGTCCAGCGGTTCTATTATGTTCCTGAAGCTCCAGCTAGCCAGTGCTATAGGAGCCGGAAGCCAGACTGAGTACTGGATTATACAGTTGGATGTGGACAAGGACAGCCGAGCGAGTGAGAGCGGGTGGCAGCCAGACTATTCTATCATAGCGCAGCTTGCCTCGGATGGGTCGGCGCAGGCAAACCTATTCGACTCCGCCGGCAACTGGCTTGGCGGCCTCCACATCCTAGGAGGCGGGATAGGCTATGATTACTTAGTGGTAGAGGTTAACGAGACACTGCTCTCCGGGCTGGGCAATAGCCTCTACCTCTACGCTTACACCCAAAACGGGACGAGCGTCTGCGACGGCTTCCCCCGAGACGATACAGGTGGTAGTTCCGTCGGGGACTATCTGATATGGTATCTAACTAGGCCTAGTCCGGCCAGCTCGTGGACCACAGAGACCGATCCGCCGGGCGACATCGGCTCTGAGTACCCCCAGTACCTCGACATTGTAGATATAGGCTCTGCCTTCGACACAGAGAACCTATACCTCGCGGTCAACGTGTCCGGGCAGCTCCCGTGGTACGGGGGGAGCGCCTCGGGCCTTCTGAGAATCTACGTAGACGCCGATGATAACTCCTCCACGGGGTACCAAGTGGGAGGCATAGGGGCTGATTATATGGTGGAGTATGTCATAGGCTTCAGCCCAAGGCTCTGGAAGTATAGTGGCAACGGCACCAGCTGGAACTGGACGTTCGTCGCAAGGGAGGACTACCTCTATAACCCCGGCGGCAGCACAGCGCTAGAGGTACTGCTGCCTAAGGGCGACTTCGAGGATCCCCCACTCTCCGATAACGTGCAGCTTGTAGCCCAAACGGGGCAGGACAGCTCGATAGTGGACACGACCGAAGCCCTACCAGCCCCGGTGCCGGAGCCTTGGTTCGCCGTTGCCGGGGCCCTGGCCTTGTTAGCACTAGCGGCTCTACGTGCTAGGAGGGGTTGGCGCCGCACCGCCTTCTAGGAGCTGGCCGCCCCGGCCTCTGTGGGGGTGGCCTCCGGGGCCTCCTCACCCGCGGCGGGGGCCCGCTGGGAGTCGAGCCTCGAGGCCGCCTCGAGGGCCCTAGCGGCTATCCTCTCGCTGACCTCCACCCCCGCGGCCTTGAGGCCCTTCAGCACGGCCTCGAGGAACTCCCGGTAGGCGAGAGCCTCCCTGGGGGCCCCCAGGTCTACTAGGACTACCTTGCCGCTCGCGTAGTCGAGGATCCTAACTACGTCCTTCTGGCGGCCGCCCTCGGAGACCCTGTAGACATCGAGCACCCTAAGGCCCAGTGACTCGACGAGCCTCTTGTCCCTCTGCAGGGCTCCGCCCCTAG
>JALWEW010000011.1 GCA_027039295.1 Acidilobaceae archaeon | reverse complement strand
CAGGATCCTCGGGCCCCTAACCGAGAGGAGGTAGCCCTCCACCCTAACCCTGGAGCCCACGGGTGCCGGCCTATGGTGGCGCACGTCAGCCCTCACACCCACGGTCACGAACCCCGGGTCCCCGAGCCTCTCGTCCACACACTCCTGGAGGGTCCTCTCCACTAGGAGCAGCATGCAGGGCGTCGAGAGGACCTTGACCCCCCTCCTGGCCAGGTGGCTGGCGGCGTACTCCTCGGGCACGACGGTCTCCCGGGTGCAGAAGGGCCCCGAGATCGCTAGGCCCTCGAGCCTCCGAGCGGCCTCCGCTGGCGACGAGAGGCTCGCCATCGCAGGCATCCCAGAGGCCGGGCCCGTGCGCCCGCCTATATATGAGGTGACGCCCCAGGGGCGGCGCGGGGTTCGGGGTTGTCGAGTGATGTAAGGGTCGAGGACGTCATGAGCTCGCCCCCCATAACGATTAGTCCCAGGGCCACCGTCTACCAGGCCGCCAGGCTCATGGCTGATAGTGACATCGGGAGCCTTATCGTAGTGGATGAGAACGGGAGCCTCCTCGGGATAGTAACGGAGAGGGATATAGTGAGGAAGGTCGTAGCCCGCGCCCTCGACCCTAGGGAGGTCCTGATAGAGGAGATTATGACGAGGAACCCCTACTACGTCACCACCGATGACAGCATAGTGAGGGCGGCGGAGGTCATGGGTGAGCACGGGATAGGCCACCTCCCAGTGCTGGACCCCGAGAGCCTCAAGGTAGTTGGTATGATATCCAAGAGGGACATAGTGAGGATAGCCCCCGACCTGCTGATCACGGCCTACGGCCGCTAGCCCGTCTCAGGCACTACTTATTAGACCCCCCGGCGTCAGGGCGTGGGGGTGCCGGGTTTGTCAATGGAGGAGGCAGTCCTGAAAAAGGCCTCGGAGGTCATGGACCCCAAGCCGCCCGTGGTGGACAAGGACGTGAGCCTATCCCACGCCCTCGAGGTCGCCTCCAAGGCGAAGACGGACCGGGTCATACTCACCGAGGAGGGCTCCATAAGGGGGATCCTCACCCTGAGGAACGTGATATTCAAGCTGGGCACGGCCCGCACGAAGTCCACGGTGCCGAGCGCGCTACACGCCAGCAGCTTCGCCTCGGAGCCCGTGGCTACCGTGGCGCCCGAGGACCCCCTCCTCAAGGCCCTCAGGGCCATGGCTGAGGGCGGCTTCACCAGCACGCCCGTAGCCACGGGGGACGGCGGTGTCGTAGGCCTTATATCGAGGTGGGAGCTAGCGAGGCTCGTCGCCGAGGCGCCCGTTGCGGGGGAGGTGAGCGTTAGGGACTACATGAGGACGCCCCCCGTCACGGCGACCCTCCAGACGAGGATCCTCCACATCAGGCAGCTGATACTCCAGCACGACCTGAGCGTCGTCCCCGTGACGGAGGAGGGCCGCTTCGTCGGCGTCGTGGGCATAGACGAGATAGCCAACGTGTTCCTCAAGTACTACGAGCTAAGCAGGGGGGAGCCCAAGAGGATAACACCCCTCAAGTTCCTAGTGGCGGCCGACGCCATAACCCTCAGGCCCCCGAGGCTAACGCCCGACGCCAGCCTCGCCGAAGCGGCAGCCAAGATGGCGGGGGAGAGGTACCGCGCCGTCGTAGTAATAGACGCCGACAAGCCCGTGGGCCTCATAACCGGTATAGAACTCGTCAAGGCCCTCCTCGGCAGGTAGCAGGCTAATGCCCACCCGCGGGGCCGGGGCCCGGCGGAGGGGGCCCCCGAGGTTTATCGTCGACACCATGCTGGGCGACCTGGCTAGGTGGCTCCGCATACTAGGCTACGACACCCACTACTCAAGCAGGCTCGAGGACTGGGAGATACTTAGGATAGCCGAGGAGGAGGGCAGGGTAATCGTAACCATGGACAAGGGCCTCTACTCCAGGGCCCGCCGCAGGGGCCTCAGAGCGGTGCTGATAACAACCTTCCACACCCCCGAGAGGCTGGCGGAGCTAAGCCTCCGGGTCCCAATACGCCTCGAGGCCGACCCCTCGAGGAGCAGGTGCCCCGAGTGCAACTCCCCCCTGGTGAGGGTCACGGATAAGTCGAAGCTCAGGGGGAGGGTGCCGCCAGGGGCCTTGGAGGCCTATGACGAGTTCTACGTCTGCCCCCGCTGCGGCAGGGTCTACTGGGTTGGGAGCCACTGGAGGAACATCAGGAGGGTGCTAGAGGAGGCCAGAGAGCTTAGGGAGAAAATCAGGAGGGGAGAGGCCTAGAGGGGGCGGGGCCCCGGCTACTTCTTAGCCAGGAGGGCCGCCGCCACTATTATGATTATTATTATGACTATTACCGTGCCCCAGATGAGCGCCTTGTTGCTCTTCTTAGTGGTGGTTGTCGTTGTCGGGGAGCTTGTTGTGGGGCTCGTTGCCGGGGATGTCTTGGTGGGCTTTGTGGTTGTGTGAGTCGTTGTCGTGCTAGTCGTGCTTGTGGTGCTAGTCGTGGTCGTGGTTGATATCGGCTTACCCGTGTGCGGGTCGACCTTGGGCGGGGTCTCGAGCTTGGGTGTTGTGGTGGAGGTTACCCACCACTTGAACCACTTTATCATGTTGGTCACGAACTTGGGGCCGTCGAGGGGCACGCCGTGGTACATCCAGCTCCAGGTGGGCTCGTAGTCGCCGTAGGGGGACTCACCGCTCACCACCACTAGGTCGTCATCGTGGACCTCGGCGGCCAGCATTACGAAGGTCCTGTTAACGTCTACCGTTGGGTCGTAGAGCACGAGTGGCGGTGGGTTGTTATCCGCTATGTAGGCCGTGTTGTAGTTCCAGACTATCCTTATGAGGCCGGGGAAGGGCTCAGTAACGGGGTCGTGGTACTGGCCCTTGGAGTCCTGCCATATCACAACGTCGGGGCCGTGATATAGGACGGGCTTGGTTATGCCCTGGGAGATTATGTCGGTGTGGTAGCCGGGCAGGTTGTCTGGGCTAACGTGGCCCAGGACCCTATAGAAGGCCTTAGCGTTGTGCACGTTGTCGTAGACAGAGCCGTACTCGAGCCTGAGCTTAGCGTTTATCGCCACGAGCAGGCTGTTCACTATCTTCTGGACGTTCGAGCCGCTCCCGTAGTCGCTGTCCCCGGCGATCCAGAGGACCCTCTTACCCGTCTGGAGCCACTTGAGTATGGCCGCCACCTCGCTGGAGCTGAAGCTCGTCCTCGGCTGGCCTATGATCAGTACGTCCACGTTCTTGAGCTCGTCGTAGGTTATCGAGTTATTTATGAGGACAAACGATGCTATACTGCTGAGGTTGCCAACGATGTAGTTAACGTACTTGTGGCTCTCCCCGTGTGCGAAGTCTAGGGCGACGACGATCTTGCCGTTGCTCGCCGCGTGGGCGGGGCTCGCCAGGAACCCCAAGACGCCGGTGGCGGCGAGCGCCACTAGCGCAAGAGCCACTGCCTTAGCAGTTGAGGGCCTCATAACCTAGCACCCGGGGCTCTATGCACCCCGTTACACCGCCCCGGGAAGCATGGGTTTTAAGGGGTTCCACCCGCACGCCGAGCCGTTGCTTGTAAGCGCAACGGGGGCCCCTGGGGCTTGTGCCGCGTTTAAACCCTCTCCAACGCGGGGTGGCTCGGTGGCATGGTTGAATAGGGCGGGCGTGGCCGCTATAATCATAGTGGTCCTTATCGTTGCAGGCGTTGCGGCGTACTACGCCTACTCCTCCCGTGGGGGTGCGACGAGCACCCTGACCACGACCACCCAGACTGGCACGCCGAGTCCCACGGAGACCAAGCCATCCCCTACTACGTCGCTCGCCCCTAAGGAGTATCCATGGCTCCCGGAGCTTGTGAAGCTCGCGAAGGAGAGGCACGCCATCTACAAGAGCGTGACACTCATAGTAATAACGAGGCACGACGCTAACATCCAGAGGCACACGAGGGAGCTATTCCTTAACAGCCCCGTGGCCAAGGCGCTCAACATAACTAACCTCAAGTTCGTCCAGCTGGGGCCGACCCTCTGGCTAACCTACCTTGAGAGGGCTAAGCAGAGGGGAATAAGCTACGACGTCGCCTGGGGCGGCGGGCCGACCATATTCAACCTGATAGACAGCTACGGCTTCCTAATGCCCCTCGACAACAAGACTCACCCAGAGTTCAACGCAGTAATGTACGAGTTCAACAAGATACCCAAGGTATACGCTGGAGCAAAGACCTACAAGGTAGGCAAGGACGGCTACATCCACTGGATAGGGGCGGCTGTCTCAAGCTTCGGCTTCACGGTAAACAAGCAGGTGGCCAAGGAGCTAGGCCTGCCGATACCTGAGACATGGGAGGACCTGGCGAAGCCGATATATGCCAAGTACCTCCCCGCCAAGCCCGTCCTAGGGGGCGCCGACCCGACTAAGAGCACGAGCAACACTAGGATATACGAGATCATACTCCAAGCCTACGGCTGGGAGAAGGGCTGGGAGGTGATAACCCGCTTCGCCGCCAACGCGAAGATCTACGATGCAAGCGACGCCGTCAGGGACGCCGTGATCAGGGGCGACATAATGGCCGGGCTCACCATAGACTTCTACGGCTACATAGCCATGAAGCAGAACCCCAACACAGAGTACATCATACCAAAGGGCCTCTCCATAGTGAACCCCGACCCCATAGCGATACTCTCGACCACCCACTACCCCATAAGGGCGGCAGCCTTCATGGCCTGGGTGCTCAGCGAGTACGGCGGCCAGCAGATCTGGCTCTACAGCGACGTAAACAGGCTCCCCATAAACCCGAGGGTCTTCGACACGCCCCTCGGCAAGCAGAGGCAGGACCTCCACTCGATCTGGTTGAAGGTGCGGAGTATAACGGGCATAAACTTCAGCGACGCAAGGGCGGCCAAGTGGGAGTTCGCTATGCAGGAGTATTTCCTAGCAACCCTGGTTAACGCGCATTCCCAGCTACAGTCGACATGGGCCGCCCTGGCGAAGGCGTACCTCAACGGGAAGATAACCAAGGACCAGTTCGAGAAGCTCGCCACAGAGCTAAGCGAGCCCTTAACCTTCAAGGACCCGTTCACCGGTAAGATGGTCACATTCACGGAGAGCTACGCGGCGCAGATCAACAACAAGCTACGCCAGGGCGCCGTGCTCAACGCGTACCTCAACGCCTGGGAGCAGGCTGCTATACAGAAGTACCAGAAGGTCTACAACGAGCTGCAGCAGCTCCTCTCCGGTAAGGGCTAGCCCCGCCCAGTAGAGTTTCCCCTCTTTCCCACACCTGTTTTACACTTATTTTCCGGGTGCGCGCCTCCCTTCCAGTTTATTTTACTCCCCCACGCCAGCGGCCTCCCGGAGCGCTTCCAAGCCGCGGGGTAGAGGCTGGTGGGCTTCTACGACTCGCTGCTGAAGAGGAAGCCGAGGCTCCTAGACCTGCTAGCCATAGGCGTGCTCCTAGCGGTTGCATACTACGCCTACTACAGGGCCTACCCCGCCCTAGCCCACAGCCCCGGGGCGAGGCCTGGGAGGCTGGATCTCCTGGTGGCGCTCGCCGTGGCCGCCCTGGCTGGCTGGGAGGCCTACAGGGAGGGCCTCGACCCTTACAAGCTGAGGTTCTCCTCGAGCCTGGGGTTCCTCACGATATACGGCGGCCTCGCGGTCGCCCTCATAGTTCTCCTGGGCCTAACGGGCTCTGCTGGCGCGTTCTCCGTGTTCCTCACGCCCCTCATAGCGGCCGTCGTGGCTGCGAGGGCTAGGGGGCGCGGGGG
>JALWEW010000010.1 GCA_027039295.1 Acidilobaceae archaeon | reverse complement strand
CTCTACGAGCTCCAGGTAGACAAGAACCTCGCCGCCACCCCACTCCAGGGCGGCGTCAGCTCCGGGGTGCACGAGAGCCAGAGCAGGTTCTGGGAGAACATAATAGGGAGGAGCCCCGAGTTCGCCCGGGCCATAAAGCCCATCCTAGACGAGAAGCTCGGCTACACGAGGAGCCGCGACTGGCTCGACATATACAGGTACCTCACCATAGTGAGGCCGGACTACATAAGGGTAGAGGCCGACGAGCTGACCTACAACTTCCACATATACATAAGGTATACTATAGAGAAGCAGTTCATAGCTGGCGAGCTCGGCGTCGAGGAAGCCCGCGAGGTATGGAACAGCCTCATGGAGGAGTACCTAGGCATAAGGCCTAAAAGCGATAGGGAGGGCATACTCCAGGACATACACTGGGCGATGGGCTCGATGGGCTACTTCCCAACATACACCCTAGGCAACGTGATAGCGGCCCAGGTAAGGGGGAGAATCCTCAGCGAGATCCCAGACCTCTACGAGCGCGTCGAGAGACTCGACTTCAAGCCCATCAGGGAGGCGCTAGCCAGGCTAATACACAGGTGGGGCTCCACATACCCGCCCCAGGAGCTGGTGGAGAAGGCCACGGGCGAGCCAGTTAACCCGGAGCACTTCAACCGGTACATAGAGTGGAAGTACCTAGAATTACCCGAGAAGCTCCAGTAGCCCTAAGTGAGTGCATGGCCCTGCGCCCAACTAGTTTTATTCCTAGCCAGCCCTCTAGGGGGTAACTGGTGGGGTGGGGGTGCACTACCAGGTAGCCTTCCCCTACGCTACAGGCGTAATCCTCTATATAGCAGCGGCGTACGTGTACTACGTATACACTAAGACCGCGAACAAGGCCCTCCTAATCCTCTCCTTGGGCTTCATATTCGTTGGTACAGAGAGCGTCCTAGACGGCGTGGTGCAGTCGAGGCTCCTAGCACTAGCCGGTGGCAGCTGGGACAATCTGCCCCCCAGCCATCTCCATGGGATGCTCCTCCTAGACGCTATTAGAGGCATATTCATAATACTCTGGGCTATGGCAGAGGTCCTCTTCACAGTCTACCTGGCAGGCGTTGAGAACAGGCTCTACACTGTCTACATACCAGCCCTGATACTCGTGGCAGGGGTAGCGGAGACCTTCGCACTCAACTTCTCCCACATAACGCCGATAGACCACAGGATCCTGATCTCAAGCGCTGGCAGGGTGCTAGGCATACTAGTCCCAGTGGCCCTCATAGCAGGCTTCTACATACTCATAAAGCTCTGGAGGCCCCTCAGGAGCCTCTCGCTGCTATACTTCGCCCTCGGCTTCATAATACACGGCTTCACACTACCATCCTATTCGATAGCCAAGGAGCACGGGGCCATAACCCTCGGGCTCTGGTACCTGTTCGGCGGTGTCGTGCCCTCCCTGCTGGCAGCGGTTGGCGCGTATTACCTACTCAAGGAGTTCCGCCTAGCCGAGGCGGCCGCGGCGGAGGCAGCGGGCGAGTAGGCATAGAGTATAGGGAAAGCCCGAGCGCTCTAGTGTAATACCCTCAAACAACCCTAAGGGCCCGTGGAGGTGGCACTCTTTTGCCCTGCCCCTACGCTGAGAGGAGGGGCGCGATAGTATACTGCAAGGCGGCTGGCAAGCCGGTTAACCCACTAGCATTCCCCTGTCTGACGAACCGCTACCAGAGGTGCCGCTACTACCAAGAGGCCGAGGCCAGGAAGGCGGAGGCTGTTGAGGAGACCGCTCATCCACCCGGCGAGGCCGCCGCCAAGCCAGCCGCCCAGCCCGTGCAGACCCCCGCGGGGGAGGCGCCTCTAGAGGCTCCCCAGGCACGGGCCGAGGCGCCTCCCCCGCGGGGG
>JALWEW010000009.1:1987-5773 GCA_027039295.1 Acidilobaceae archaeon | reverse complement strand
CCTCAGGGCGCCCCTCCAGAGGCCGAGGAGTAGCGTCCCACTGGAGGCGGGGACTATGAAGTCCCAGTCTCTATAGGCGCCTAGCTCGCCCGCTATGGTTGAGATCCCCTCTATGAAGATCGGGCTCCACGAGTGCGCCACATAGTAGCACTCCCCGGCCTCCCCCTCGGCAGCGCGGGCCGCATCGGCCCTCGTGGGCCACTCCACGAGCTCCGCCCCGAGGGAGCGTATGAGAGCCTTCTTCCCCCTCCCAGCGCCCCTGTAGGTGTGGATCCTCGCCCTCAAGCCGAGCCTGGCTGCGTAGGCCGCCACCGCCAGGCCAGCGTTGCCGCTGGAGTCCTCGACGACGCACTCGTAGCCTAGGAGCCTTGCGTGGTAAACGCTCGCAGCCGCGCCCCGGTCCTTGAAGCTGCCCGTGGGGTTGAGGTACTCCAGCTTGAAGGCTACCCTAGAGCCTCCCCTGGTATACTCGACTACCGGGGTCTCCCCCTCGCCCAGGAGGCGGGGCCACTCGAAGCCGCCCAGAAGCTCGAGGGGGCGGCCGCAGCGGGGGCATCGATAGCTGTAGCTCTCTGGGGGCAGCTCGTAGCCGCAGGCCGGGCAGTAGAGGCGCGGGGCCTCCAAGCGGCTCCCCGGGACGCCCGGCGGCGGGGCCTTTGGTCTAAAGAGCGTGGCCCCCAGGCCCCCGGGTGGATCCTGGGGGTTGGGTTACTGCTGCTTCTCTTGGTGCTCGAGGACGTTTAGTATCATCGCGGTTAGGTGCTCTGGCTTGGTGTACCACTTATCGTAGGTGTACTTCTTGCTCTTATACGAGAGCTCCACTATCTCGCCAGCATCCCTGACTGTCATGACTATCGTGGTGCCGCGGATGAGGCTGAAGCTATTCTTGCCCCTGGGGAGGAGCTTGAGCCCGTACTCGGAGAGCTTGGGCCTCACGGCCTCGATTACCTTCTGTATGTAGTCGCTCACTCTTACGCACCCCATGGGCGCCGCCGGCTCGGGGGGTTTTAAGGGTATCCCCTTGGCTCTGACTCCCCCTCTCCCGGGTGTGTCAATGATTAACCCCCGTGCCCCCGTTGTAGTTGTGGCGTGGGGTGCCTCCTATGTCTGGAGTGGAGAAGATCAAGAAGATAGCCGTCGTAGGCGCTGGCACAATGGGCCACGGTATAGCTGAGGTCGCCGCTATGGCTGGCTACGAGGTGTACCTAGCCGATATCAGCGATGAGATACTGAAGAACGCCCTCGAGAAGATAAGGTGGAGCCTCAGCAAGCTCAGCGAGAAGGGCCAGCTCCGCGAGACAGTTGACGCCGTCATGGCTAGGATTAAGCCGGTCGTGAACCTCAAGGACGGCAAGTACACGGAGGAGTTCGCGGCAGCCCTAAAGGACTCCGACATGATGATAGAGGCCATACCCGAGAGGCTCGACCTCAAGCAGCAGCTCTTCAAGTTCGCGGACGAGCACATGCCGGAGCACGCCATACTCGCGACCAACACGAGCAGCCTGCCAATCACCGAGATAGCGGCCGCCACCAAGAGGCCCGAGAGGGTAGTGGGGATGCACTTCTTCAACCCGCCGCCCCTCATGCCCCTCGTGGAGATAATCAAGGGCGAGAAGACCAGCGATGAGACCGTGAAGACGGTCTACGAGCTAGCCAAGAAGTTCGGGAAGCAGCCCGTGGTAGTCAAGAAGGACGTGCCCGGCTTCATCGTGAACAGGATACTAGCCAGGTTCCTCAACGAGGCCTGCTGGATGGTCGCCAGGGGCCAGGCTAGTATTGTGGAGGTCGACAGCGCTGTCCGCTACAAGCTGGGCTTCCCAATGGGCGCCTTCGAGCTAGCCGACTACAGCGGCATAGACGTGTTCTACCTCGTGTTCCAGGCCATGATCGAGCGCGGCTTCAAGATAACCGGGTGCCCGCTCTTCAAGGAGAAGTACGAGAAGAAGGAGCTCGGCATGAAGACCGGGAAGGGCTTCTACGAGTACCCCGCCCCCGGCAAGTACGTCAGGCCCAAGATACCCAAGGAGGCCGGCGAGAAGGTTGACCACGTGCGCCTCATAGCCCCCTCTATCAACGAGGCGGCCTGGCTAATCAGGAACGAGGTCGCCACCCTAGAGGATATAGACAAGGCCGTCATGCTGGGCCTCGGCTGGCCCAAGGGCGTGAGCGACTACGCCGACGAGATAGGAATCGACGTGATAGTTGAGACCCTGAAGAAGCTGAAGGAGGAGACCGGCTTCGAGGAGTACGAGCCCGACCCGCTCCTCGTGAAGATGGTCGAGGAGGGCAGGCTCGGCAGGAAGGTCGGGAAGGGCTTCAAGGAGTACAGGCCCGTCGAGGAGATAAAGAAGGAGACCATACTCATACGCCTCGAGAAGCCGATAGCCTGGATAATACTCAACAGGCCTGAGAGGCTCAACGCCATAAGCCCCAAGATGATAAAGGAGCTGGGCGAGGCCCTCGACGAGCTCGAGGAGATGGAGGACGTCAGGGTCGTGATACTGACAGGCGCTGGCAGGGCCTTCAGCGCCGGGGCTGACGTGACGGCATTCGCGGGCATAACCCCGGTGAAGGCGGCCATATTCTCGAGGCGCTTCCAGGAGCTGACCCTCAAGATAGAGTACTACACCAAGCCCGTGATCGCCGCGCTGAACGGCTACACGCTAGGCGGCGGCCTCGAGATAGCGATGAGCGCCGACTTCAGGATAGCCTCCGAGACCGCCATGCTAGGCCAGCCCGAGATAAACCTAGGCTTCATACCCGGCGCCGGCGGCACCCAGAGGCTCTCCAGGCTAGTCGGCAGGGCCAAGGCCAAGGAGCTGATCTACACCGGCGACATGATACCTGCAACCGAGGCCTACAAGATAGGCCTAGTCGAGAAGGTCGTGCCGCCCGAGCGCCTCGAGCAGGAGGCCAGGGCCTTCGCCCTCAAGCTGGCCGAGAAGCCGCCGCTGGCGCTGATGGCCGCCAAGTACGCCGTGAACTACGGCCTCGAGAGCAACATCTGGGCCGGCCTGGCCCTCGAGGCCAGCGAGTTCGGCCTACTCTTCAGCACAGAGGACGTAGCCGAGGGAGTCTCAGCCTTCCTCAGCAAGAGGAAGCCACAGTTCAAGGGCCGCTAACGCCCCACCTCACTTTTTAACAATTATTTATTCATAAATTTATTAGTTATCTGCTAGTTACCTTAACGCCTCCTCGGAGGGGACCCCGGCGGCGCCGCACCACAATCCCATACATTACCCCTCCAAGCCGGGGTGCGTTGGGTCCAAGCGAGGGCTGGGGTGGAGTTGGCAGAGGCGCCGCGGGCCACCGCCCTTGAGGCCGCCGGGTTCAGGGTGCGGGGGAGGGTGTGGGGCCGGCCCCTCGTGGCCCTCTCTAGGCCAGCGCCCCTCATGGGCGCCGTCTTCATAGGGGTCATAGATAGGGGGACTAACGTCCTCCAGGTGAGGCCCACGACCCTATGCCCGCTCAGCTGTGTCTTCTGCAGCGTAGACGCTGGCCCCCGGAGCAGGTGGAGGGCGGCGGAGTTCTACGTTGAGGATCCCTCGTGGCTGGCTGAGTGGGCCGGCAGGGTGGCTGCGGCTAAGGGGGTGTGGGTTGAGGCCCTCATAGACGGTGTGGGAGACCCCTTCGCCTATCCGAGGCTCGTCGAGCTGGTGTCGAGCCTTAAGTCGCAGCCGGGCATACGCTGGGTGGCCGTTGAGACCCACGGCTGGGCGCTCTCGAGGCGCCTCATTGAGAGGCTGGAGGAGGCTGGCCTCGATAGGGTGAACCTTAGCATCGACA
>JALWEW010000009.1:0-1977 GCA_027039295.1 Acidilobaceae archaeon | reverse complement strand
CGGGCACGCCCTGGTTCGACGTCGAGAGGGTCAGGAGGGCTGCCGAGTACATAGCCAGGGAGACGGGCATAGACCTCCACGTCACCCCCGTCTGGGTGCCCGGCCTCAACGATGAGGACGTGGTTGAGGTGGTGGAGTGGGCCTACAGGATAGGGGCTGGCAAGAGGTGGCCCCCCGTGACGATCCAGAAGTACAACAGGCACCGCTACGGCAGGAAGCCCCGGGGCGCCAGGGAGATGGGCTGGCGGGAGTTCTGGCGGAGGCTCAAGAGGCTCGAGGCAGAGACGGGGCTCAGGGTGACCTGGAGCATGGAGGAGTGGGGCATGAAGAGAGCCCCCAGGGCCCCCGAGCCCCTGCGGAGGGGCTCAAGGGTGGGGCTCCTAGTGGCTGCACCCGGCTGGATACGGGGGCACCTGACCGCCGTCACCCTGGACCTCGAGAGGATAGTCACACTCAGAGCCCCCGGGGGCGCCGCTCTAGAGCCCGGGGCCAGGGTTAGGGCTAGGATAACCGCTGATAGAGACGGGATCTACCTGGCCGAGCCCCTCTAATCGCCGAGCCCGGCCCTCGAGAGGTACTCCGAGACGAGGTCGAGGTGCGGCTTGAGCCTGGAGGTGACCCTCTCCGCCTCCCCGGGGGTCAGGGTGTGCCTGGGACTCCACATGGGGCCGCCGGAGTGCCACCTGGGTATGACGTGGACGTGGAAGTGGAATATCACCTGGCCGGCGGGGCGCCCCGAGTTGGTCACCACGTTCACACCAGGGGCTCCGAGGCGCTTCCTGTAGATCCTGGCTAGGGCCGAGGCCACTGTGAAGGCGTGGGCCGCAGCCCGCGGCTCGGCGTCCTCGACGCCCCGGTAGTGCCTCCTAGTTATGACTAGTAGGTGCCCCTCGGAGACGGGGTACTTATCCAGTATCACGACGACCACGTCGTCCTCGTAGACCCTGTAAGCCTCCTCGACCCCCCGGACTATATTGCAGAACACGCACCCACCCAAGCATCTACACCCCTGGGACAGGGTCGGGGCCAGGCTGATCTCGTCACCCATCGGTGGAGGTGCATGTCCTCATCCCCCGAGTCCCCTGGGAGGATGCGAGGGGTATAAGGGGGGCTTAGACCACGAAGAGGGCCCTCGGCGATACTAGAACCACATCGCCGTCCCTGAGGGGCGTGTCGAGGCCCTGGAGGAACTCTATCCTCCTACCGTTGACCAGCACCATGGCTGGCCAGCGTAGCTCCCTCCTTGCCGGGTCGTAGACTAGCTTCTTGACATCCTCGGGGAGCCTCTCTAGGAGGTCCGCCACTCGGGAGCCCTCGGGTAGCTCGTAGACTGCCTTGTGGCCACCCGCTAGTCTTATGAGTTCCTGGACGAAGAGCACCGTGACCCTCAAGCGCCCCCATGCCCCAGCGCTCCCGAGTGGCGGGTCTCGGGATAAGTGCGCTAGTCTAGAGCACCCGGCACTATGAATCTGCGCCCCGGGCTAGCTGGGCCACGCTCCTCCTGAACTCGGGATCCCTCTCTAGGAGCCAAGTGTAGAGCTTGTCCGTTGAGCCGCCTACCACGGCTTTCCTAGCGTCGACGTCGAACGTCACAGGCAGCCAAGCGGCGCCGAGGGGCTCAGCGTGATCCAGGTCTAGGAGGCCTACTATCCTGGAGGCGTAGGCGTACTCCCAGCCCCCAGGGGGCTCGCGGGCCGGGTACAGGAGGCGCTTGAGCTTCCACCTCGCGTGCATCGAGGCCCACCTAGCCATGCCTCCCCGGAGGCTCTTGAGGTCCGCGATCTGCTCCGCGAACCCCACCCTAGTCTTCAGCGCCTTAATTGGTCCGGGGGGCGGCTCCCCCGAGAGGGTGGAGGCGGGCCTTACGAGGAGCACGAGCCTGGCGTTGACCGCGACGCGGCCCCAGAAGTGGGCGTCCAGGCCCACGAGCCTGTCGCCTAGCCTCACCTTATTATAGGGGACCGCCACCTCCAGTCT
>JALWEW010000008.1 GCA_027039295.1 Acidilobaceae archaeon | reverse complement strand
CGCCTGGTTAGGGCTATCGTCTCGTCCTTATCGAAGCATGCTAGGGGCCTGAGGACGGGCACCCCTATGCCCTCTGATATGAGGCGCATGTTCCGCAGGGTCTGGCTGGCCACCTGGCCTATATTCTCACCCGTGGCTATGGCTTCGAAGCCCTCGCGGCGAGCTAGGAGGGCCGCGTGCTCCATCATGGCCCTCCTAATGGCTAGCACCCTGTACTCGGGCCTCACGAGGCCCCGCGCTCTCGAGGCTACGGGGTTGAAGTCGGCGATGTAGAATGCCGGATCGTGCCCGAAGCCCCACTCCCTCACCAGGGTGAGGGCTACGTCGAGAGCGGTCAGGAGCGCCCTCCTCACACCGAGGTCGTAGTAGACGAGTGATAATGTTGAACCCCTCTTCATTAGAAGCCAGGCGGCAGCGGTCGAGTCGAAGCCTCCACTGAATAACAGGAGGACTGGGCCCTCACTACCCACGGGCAAGCCTCCGGGACCCCCTATCACTTCATCGTAGAAGTAGGCCCTCCACCCTCTGACTTCCACGTAAGCCGTGTACTCGGGCTCTTCGAGGTTCACGCCTCTAGCCCCTGCCTCGAGGAGGCGGGCGCCCACCACCTTCTCGATGTCCTTGCTTGTGAAGGGATGCGAGCCCACCCTGCGGGCGCGGACCCTGAAGATTCTCCCCCTCACTCGATCCCCGAAGAACTCGACAGCCTTCTCGGAGAGATCCTCTAGGCTGTTGAACCCCACTTCCAGGGCTGGGCTAACACTCTTCACGCCGAATACCCTCGAGGAGGCGAGCGCCGCTGCCCTAGGGTCGGGCTTGGGGTCTCTTAGGATGAGCCTACCGTCAGCTATCTCCACAGCGCCACCGGCCCCCAGGCTGGCCAGGGCGTCCTCTATGTTGCGCTTCAATAACGACTCCATGCGTGCCCTCGTGCTGGGGCCCTTAACGGCTATCTCGGAGTAGCGTATGAGTACGACCCACTCCACGGGCTCCCCCCGGCCGCCAGCCCGCGCTACCCTCTAATAGAGGATGGCCCGCCGCGGCGCTGCATCGGGGGCGTGGTGGCGGCTAGGACGCTGGAGGTCGCGTGGAGGGATGGATATCTCAGGCTGGAGGGCAACGATGATCTAGTGATTACAGCGTCCAACTCTAGGATAACACTCGCGCAGAGGGAGGTGGAGATTGAGGGCCTCTTCATGGGCTTAAGAGAGTACCCCCTCGACAGGAGGGGTCAGAGGAAGGTGGTCTACATAGACTTCGCCTTCCCCCTGAGGGGCTTGAGTGGACAGCCCTCACTGCTAGTTATGGACTCGGGGGACTACTCCATAGGCAGGTTTGGTTTGTCTTACACGGTGATAGACGGCATAGAATACTATGTCACCGTGTACACTCCCCCAGAGTTCCTATACGAGAATGCCGTGCTGTCAAGCGATCGGCTGGCGCTATTCATGCTGGGCAGGCGTCAGGTGTACCTGTCCGATGAGGGCAGGGTTAAGAGGATACTGCTGGTTTAGAGGCGTGCTTGGTGGTGTCGGCATTGATAAGTGTTGGTGTTGATTATGAGAGGGCTAGGCTGTTCGGCCGCGTGCTCGGGGGTCTCATGGCTAGGTTGAGGGTTGACTCCTTCACGGATCAGCGCTTCTACCCGCCTGAGTCGGCGGACAGGGAGACTATAGCGATGTACTTCCTTGTTATGGTGGCTATGGATCACAGGCTCAGCAGGCCCGGCAGGCCGTATGAGGGTGTCGTAGACGGCGAGGTTTACCACGGAGCCGATCTACTCTACAGGCTGGGTAGGAAAACACTGGATGAGGATCCAGACTTCTTCACGGCTGAGAGGCTCTCTAAGATATCAGAAGCTGATGTGAGGAAATGGCTATCCGCGAGAGACTCTAGGGGCCGCGTTGTGGAGCCCCCCGATCCCGCCTTAAGGGCGATGCTCCTGAGGGATTTAGGCATCAAGCTCTCGTCATTCTTCGACGGAAGCGCTTATAGAGTAGTGCTTGCTAGCCGCGGATACCTCAAGAGAGGAGCTGGGGGTTTCATCAATGAGTTGAAGGTATTTAAAGCCTATCAGGATCCCGTTGAGAAGAAGGCCTACCTCCTTGCTAAGTTCCTCGAGAGGAGGGGTGTGCTTCATATCGCTGATCCCCATAACAAGGAGGTGCCAGTGGATAACCATCTGGCTAGGATAGCAGTCCGCTTGGGTATAGTTCGCGTCGATCGTGACACGCTTGAGGCCATTGCGCTTGGAAGGCCCTTTACTTGGGAGGAGGATGTCCTCCTCAGGATGACGGCCCGCCTGGCCTACAAGGAGGCCGCGCGCGAGGCTGGCGTGGACCCCTTCGTAATAGATGACTTCCTTTGGATGTTCGGTCGTAAATGCTGCACGAGGGAGGATCCCGTCTGCCGCAGCGGCTGCCGCAGGGCCTGCGAGGAACTCGGCGCATGCAGTGGGGGCTCCTGCGTCTTCGAGGAGGTTTGCCTCGCTAGGCGGGACCCCATCTATATGGTGCCGGAGCACAACTACATAGACACGTGGTACTACTAGTGGGCGGAGTGCTAATAACGTAGTCTCCACGCTACCCTAGCGCTAGAGAGGAGAAGCCTTGGTTGAGGGGAGGCTTGCCAGCTACTCACGGGGATCAGGGGAGGACGGCGCGGCCCTCTACTCGACCGCAGTTGACCGTACGGTGATAGGATCCAGTGCCTCGAAGAGGCTGACGCTAGGCATAGTGACGCCCTACTATGGCGAGGAGCTAAGGGCTACGAGGGTGCTAGTCGATGTGGGCCTCATAGTGCCGAGGGACGTGATTATCCCCTTCAGGATAGTGATGGGTATAGATGGGGTAACGATAACAAGGGAGTTCAAGCCGCAATACCTTGTAGGAATGGAGGAGGGCGTCTATGGGAAGGTGATATACGACGCTACTGCATTACTGGCTTCCAGAATAGTGGCGAGGGACCTCCACAGGCTCTCGATAGTATACACGGCGGCTAGGCCGGTCATTTTCGAGGACGCCGGGTTGGCCGTGGTTTACAGCGGGGTAAGGGGTGGGTGGTACTCCTACAACATACTAGGGGGAGCGCTTGCAATGGAGCCTGGTGACATAGTACAGCTAGACGTTGACCTACCCGAGTCCAGGAGTGAAATCAAGAACCTTGTAGTCAAGATGCATGTGCCCTCTCGCAATGCCTCGATAAGGGTGGAGGCTGGCTCCTCAGCATTCGATGCCGGGGGCACTCTCGGCCCGACGGTGATAGAGGCCCCTATACGCTACCGCGGCTCGAGGGCTAGGATATACTTCTACTACAACAAGCCCCAGGAGAGCTTCTACCCGAAGAGGGCGATTATATCGTCGATAGCCCTCCTGGAGACGATCACCCCCACAGCCAAGCTGGAGGTTGAGAGCCTAAGCACGGAGGCTCAAGGGGACTCTGTGAGGATTACCGTCGAGATAGTGAATAGTGGTGGCGCTCCCGCTAGGGATGTCAAGCTTCTCGCCTTCACCCAGGGCACGACCACCGCTAAGCTCGACCTCGGCGTCATAGCGCCAGGCGATACCGTCCAGGCCGAGGTGAGGCTCCCAAGGCCAGGCGGAGGGGGAGGCCGTGAGGTCATACTGAGGCTGATATGGAAGAGCTACGGCAGGTCGGGGTACGTGGATAGGATAGTGAAGGTCTAGGCCTCCCCAGGCTAGAGTGGGAGCTTTCCCCGTTTGGCTCTTAGCTTCCTCAGAGGTGCGCTGAGACTGTAGGAGTAGTCCCCCTTTTCGAGCAGTCCGAGAGAGACGAGATGCTCTATAACGCCTACGGGATTCTTCACGCCCTTCCTCTCCAGCTCCCTCTCCGCCCTTATTGTGCCCACAGATACATTATCGGCGAAATACCTGAACACCAGCAATTCCTCCCCCTGCAGCCTCCTAGCCACGTCGAGGAGCCTGCTGGCTTCCGAGTACCAGTCCTCTCTGGCACCCAAGCGGGCCCCGCCGGGGGAGGCCTCCCTAAGAGCTATTGAGCCTCGCGCCCTAGCGCCTCCAAGGGTTGAGGCTGCTCCGTAGAATAGCTGCTGAGGTGCTGGGCCCCGCGAAGGCCCGCCATATCTGGGGGCGCATCGATGTAGTTGGGGATATCGCACTCATAAAGAGCCCCTCCATAGCCGGGAGGGGCGACCCTCTGAGTATCGAGGACTACGAGAGGTTGGCACACGCCCTACTCGAGAGGATACCCTACATCAGGAGCGTCTGGCTCCTAAGGAGCCCCGTGAGCGGTGAGAAGCTGCTAAGGGAAGCCCTTCACCTGGCGGGCGAGGCGAGGAGTGTTACAATCTATAGAGAGCATGGATGCGAGTTCGAAGTGGACATATTAAAGGTATTCGTTACCCCACGCCTCAACTACGAGCACAGGAGGGTAGCCGAGCTAGTTAGTGATGGAGAGATCATAGTTAACATGTTCGCGGGAGCGGGACTCTTCTCAGTTATTATAGCATGTCGTAGGAGGGCGACGGTCTACAGCATAGACATAAGCCCAGACGCTTATGAAGCCATGAAGAGGAGCGTGGAGCTGAACAAGAATAGACTCAAAGGCAGGGTGATCCCCATACTTGGAGACGCCGCTGGGGTCGTCGAGTCGAGGCTGAGGGGTGTGGCGGATAGGGTACTAATGCCCTACCCGAGGCTGGCCCTGGAGTACCTCCCCTACGCCCTGGAAGCCCTCAGGGGCTCCGGGGTAATCCACGTCTACCTCCACGTACCAGCTAGGAGGAGGTCCGAGGCTAGGAGGGCAGCCTCCACAGCAGTCTCGGGGAAGCTCGAGGGGCTCGGGAGGAGCTTCAGAATCCAGGGTAGTCGCGTGGTCAGGCCCGTGGGCCCCGCCTTCTACCAGGTGGTAGTTGATGTCGAGGTTGGTGGATGAGTGGATCCTCGAGGAGAGGCTGGTAGCCTACCTCGACCCCGGGTCGGAGTGGATCCTCCTCAGGCTCAACGAGCCGCCCGGCATCGAGACCACCAGCAGCTGCATGGGGAGGATAGCACTCATCGAGGGTGAGTGGCCCTGGGAAAGAAGGGCTACCAGCCGCATAGTATATAAGACGCACACCGTGATAGTGCCGGAGAGGCTCGCGCTTGAAGCCGCCAAGCATTACCGCGACCTCTGGCTAAAGGTCACGGGACCCATATTTCATGCGAGGGTGTCGACGCTGGAGTGTGCGCGCTGGCTACTCGAGAGGGCTCGCGCGGCAGGGTTCAAGCATAGTGGCATAATATCGCCAGTCACTGACAGGGGCTGCTGCGTAGTCGAGGTCTCTGCGCCAACGGGCTTCGCGGCGCCGATCAGGCTCTCGTGGGCGTTCCTCGTGACTAGGGAGGGCCTCGTAACACTGGCCTCCAGGGCCAACCACGCCCTAGCCGAGGGGCGGAGGCGCCTTGCGCTACTCGCCCTCGACATCTCTAGCTCGTGGATGGAGTCTCCCTGCGCATCGCCCCTCCAGTCTTGAGCCTCCTGAGGTACTCCCGAACGGGGCTGGCGGCCCTGCATCCGTCGCTCCCAGGGCATAGGCCCCTAGCCCTCGCCGCCTGGCAGGTGTAGACGGTGAAACCCAGCCTGGAGGCCTCAGCCGCCAGCCTCGCCAGGCCCCTGACCCTCCAATCGGAAGCCTCGAGGCCGAGGGCCTCCGCTATCTCCGAGGCTGTGAGCCTGAGGGCCGAAGCAAACGTGGCCGCTAGGAATACCGCGCCGCCTGCCGCCTACGACCTTCCTCTAGCCTTGCGGCACTA
>JALWEW010000007.1 GCA_027039295.1 Acidilobaceae archaeon | reverse complement strand
GTTAGATGACGCCCCCGCAGAGGGGGGCCGGTGATAGGAGAGGATGGCCCCGAACCCCCGCCCCCAATGATGATCGCTCGGGCGAGGCTCTGACGCCCCCCCCGGGGGGAGAGGGCGTGGACTGCTGAGGGCCCCCGTATATACCATGAGGGGCGCGCTTGGGGCGCGGGTGTTGCCCGGTGGCTATGCCGTGCCCGGGGCTCAGGCCCGCGGGTGAAGCTGAGGTCCTCGACACGGAGGACATCAGGGCCGTTGAGGTCAACACGGTCTGGCTCGGGGTCCCCCTGACGCTCCTCATGGAGAACGCTGGTAGGGCTGTGGCCGATGCCGTGGAGTGCAGGCTGGGAGGGGTGAAGGGTAGGAGGGTAGTCGTATTCGCTGGCCGCGGGGGCAACGGTGGCGACGCCATAGTTGCTGCAAGGCACCTAGCGGCTAGGGGGGCCAGGGTCGAGGTCTACCTCGTCTATCATGAGAGGCTCTTCGACCACCCAGACGCCCACATGAACCTCGAGGCGCTCCTGAGGAGCGGCTATGCTAGAGTACGCAGGATCCGCAGCCCCTCAGAGCTGGAGCCCGTGGAGGCCGACGCCGTGATAGACGGGCTCCTCGGCATAGGCGTTAGGGGCAAGCTCCTAGAGCCGATAGCCTCGGCGGCGAGGGCGTTCAGCAGGAGCAAGGGCCTCAGGGTCTCCGTTGACGTGCCCACAGGCGTCAACCCCGACACAGGCGAGGCCGCGGAGGGCGCCGCCCAGGCAGACGTGACAGTAACGTTCCACGCCGCGAAGCCGGGCCTCCTCAGAGAGCCCGGCCGGATGTACGCTGGCGAGGTCCTCGTGGCAGAGATAGGGGCGCCCCCGCAGGCCGAGGTCGAGTCAGGCCCCGGGGACGTCGCTATCAGGGTGCCGCCGAGGCCCAGGGACGCCCATAAGGGTGTTGGGGGCCGGGTCCTAGCGGTGGGGGGCTCGAGCCTCTACTTCGGGGCGCCCGCCCTGGCTGCGCTCGCAGCCTACAGGGCCGGGGCGGACCTGGCGTTCCTGGCGGCGCCGAGGAGGGTCGCGGAGAGCGCCGCGGCCTGGAACCCCTCGATTATACCGAGGCCCCTAGACGGCGACTACCTGAAGCCAGACCACGTTGACACGGTGCTCGAGGAGGCCTCAAGGGCCCACGCGGTAGCCATAGGCCCCGGCCTCGGCCTGAGCAGTGAGACGGTGGAGGCCGTTGGGAGGCTCCTCAGAGAGCTCAGGGGAAAGCCTATAGTCATAGACGCTGACGGCCTCAAGGCCCTGGCCAAGATTGGGGGGGCACTATGGCCCGAGGCCGTTCTGACCCCGCATAGAGGCGAGGCCAGGCTACTCCTGGAGGGCGAGGAGGCCGAGCCCCACGAGGCAGCCAGGAGGATAGCGAGGGAGTACCAGGCCACAGTGATAGTAAAGGGCCCCGTCGACCACATATGCGACCCCAGCGGCAGGTGCAGGATCAACAAGACGGGTGTGCCAGCCATGTCGACCGGTGGCACGGGGGACGTCCTCACAGGCGTGACAGCAGGCTTCCTAGCCAGGAGGGCCAGCCTCGGCCTACCCCTCAAGACCCTCCACGTTGGAGCGGCCGCCGCCTTCACCGTCGGGAGGGCCGGGGAGAGGGCCTACGAGAGGCGTGGGGAGGGCATGACTGCGATCGATGTGCTCGACGAGGTAGCGGCCGTCATACAATGGGCCCGCGGGCTCGAGCTGCATTGTAGGCCCCCGAGCCTGGCGTAGCGGCCAGCGCTTAGTACGACTAGTGATAGCCCTCTCCAGGGGCCGGGTAGCCGGGGCTGGAGAGCGTTGGCGGGCCGCGTGGTCGAGGTTCCAGAGTACGAGGTCGTAGAGAGCGTCGAGGTCCCGGCGCGTGAGACCGCCGTGATAGTTGTTGACATGCAGAATGACTTCGTCAAGCCCCAGGGGAGGCTATTCGTGCCTACGGCTCCCGCCACTATCGAGCCTATAAGGCGGCTCCTCTCGAGGGCCAGGAGCGCTGGCGCTAGAGTCTTCTACACGCAGGACACCCACTATGATGGGGACCCCGAGTTCGCCATATGGGGCGAGCACGTTAAGCACGGCACGTGGGGCTGGCGGATAATCGACGAGCTGGAGCCCCAGCCCGGCGACATCGTGGTGCAGAAGACGCGCTATGACGGCTTCTACGGGACCCCCCTCGACGACCTGCTCAGGGTCTACTCCATAAAGTACACGGTTATAGTAGGCACGGTGGCCAACATATGCGTGCTCCACACCGCCGCGAGCGCCGCCCTCAGGTGGTACAAGGTAGTGGTTCCCATCGACGGGATAAGCGCCCTCACCGAGTTCGACCTACACGCCACCCTGAGGCAGATCAGCTGGCTATACAAGGGCATAGTGGTTAGGAGCGCCGACGGGATAACATTCACATAACCTCCAGCCCCAGCTATTCCATGGGAGGGGCGGGGCGATGCCGCGATCGCCGGCGCCGAAGCCGCCGGGCCTCGGCGGGGCGTGTGGTGCAGGCTAGGCCGGGAGCCCCGCTCACTCTATGCTGTCTAGGTCGTCTAGGTCTATCTCTATTATCTCCCCCTCGCGCTTCTCTTCCTCGCCCTCAGCCGCGGGGGCGGCGGCCTCGGTCTTGATCTTCTTAATGACGGCCCTCCACGTGTAGCCGCACTTGGGGCAGCGGAAGCTGCCCATCACGGTAACCGTTATCCTACCCTTCTTATCGGGGAACGGCGAGACCAAGGTCCAAGTCTTGACTGGCTCCGCGACGCGCGTACCGCACCTGGGGCAAACGAACGGGTCCCTCTGCTTCTTACCCCTCCTGCCCCTAGCCACAGCGTTCACCCCCAGGGCGCTGGGCGCCGGGGTCTAGCCGGTCTGCTCTAGTTTTATCTCGAACGCGTAGCCCGCCTCCTGGAGCGCCGCCGCTATGGGGTAGACTAGGGAGCCCAGCCTCCTGGGGCCCGATACGGGCCTCGGCACGGGTATCTCGACGAGGTACTCGGCGGAGTCGCTGGTCAGGCTCCTCACGTAGGCCCTCGCCGCCCCGGGGCCGTGGAGCGGGTGTCTTATCGCTGCCACCTCACCGCCCCTCAGCTCTAGGACGGTCTCTATCCTTCTCCTGACCTCCTCCACCTCCTCCGGGCTCTTGAGGCCCGTGACCCTTATCCTAATCCTGGCGGGCATGACCTCGTCTAGGACCCGGAAGCCCCTCCTAATCAGCTCCCTGTTGGGTATGAAGAGCACCCCCTGCTCCCCCTCGAGGACGGTGTGAAGGTACCTGACCTCCCTGACCCTCCCGGAGCCCAGGCTCTCTACTACGATGTAGTCCCCGGGCTTTACTAGTCTCTGCGCTAGTATGGCGTAGTAGCTGAACATATTGACTATGTGCTCCCCGTTCGCCGCTATTATCACGATAACCAGTATTAGGGCGGTGGCCCAGGCCGCCGTCGCCCCAGTCACGATGTACACTATGATTGAGAGGACTATGGTCCAGGCGGCTAGGCTCGTGAAGCGGTAGAGCCTCTCGACAGCGTCGGGCTCCAGGGCCCTTATGCCTGCGAGCCTCTTGAGTATACCATAGTATAGGCGCAGTGCGAGGTACGTTATGACCGCCAAGACGAGGGAGTAGAATGTCTTCGCCACTATGGGGTACTCCTGTAGGAAGGCCCTGGCCTCCTCGAGCCAGCCCAGTATGCCCCCGGGATCCACCTTGGGCACCCCCGCGCCGCTACCTAGAGGAGCTTCGCGACCTCCCTCAGCACATCCTTCCTGGCAATGAAGATGAGCATCATACCCTCCTCCAGGTAGGCCACCTCCCTGGGATCCCTAAACTCGCCCTCATAATAAACCAAGAGAAGCCTCGCCCCCCGTGGGATCATCTTCTCCGCCTCCCTGATGCTCTTGCCCCTAAGCGGGCTGGTAGATCTGACGACACCTGAGACAACGAGGAACTCGCCCTGGAGGGCCGGTATGAGCTCCACTATGGAGTAGTAGCCCTGTATGTAGGAGTACATTATGTTAGCGGCTATCTGCCTCTCAGCTATGACACCCTCTATCCCCAGCATGTTGAGTAGCCTCGCAGTCTCCGGGTTCCTCACCCTAACGAAGACCCTCGGCACCCTGTACATCCTCGCTATGGCGGCCACGAAGAGGTTCACCTCATCTCTATCAGTGGCCGCGACAACCACGTCGAAGGAGGACATGTCAAGCTCCTCGTAGAGCCTGGGATCGGTGGCATCCCTCACGATTCCCATTACGTCCGCCTCATCGCTCACAGCCACAACCCTGTCCTCGTCCTTGTCGACGACGGTCACGCTGTGACCTATCTCGCTCAGCCTCTTCGCGAGTATCTTACCCATCTCCCCGACGCCTATTACTAGTATACGCACACCCCGCCCGCCCTAGGGGTGGGGGGCGGAGCCACTTGATTTATAGGCTAGGCCGCCCGTAATACCCTCATGGTGCTGGTAATGCCCGAGAACCCCTTCGAGATCGAGACTGTAAAGGCCCTCCTAGCGCTGGATAGCAGGGGGAGGCCCACGGTAAAGGCAATCATAGAGACCCGTGGAGGCGGGAGGGGCGTGGCTATAGCGCCCAGCGGGGCCAGCACAGGCTCCAAGGAGGCCGTCGAGCTACGCGACGGTGGGAGGGCCTGGAAGGGCAGGGGCGTCGGCCTGGCCATATCCAGGATAGAGACTGTGATAGCGCCGGCCCTCATAGGCCTCGACTCCAGGTTCCAAGCCCTCATCGACTCGACCCTAGTGGCCCTCGACGGCACGAAGAACAAGTCATTCCTGGGGGGCAACTCTACGACTGCCGTGAGCATAGCGAACGCCAAGGCGGCCAGCGCCACGGCCGGGATCCCGCTCTACGAGTACCTCGGGGGGCCAGCGGCCCGAGTACTGCCCACACCCCTGCTCAATGTGATCAACGGGGGCGCCCACGCCGGTAACCCCCTCGACATCCAGGAGTTCCTACTCATACCCGTGGGGGCCAGCGGGTTCACGGAGGCCATCAGAATGGCGGTCGAGGTCTACGAGGACCTCAGATCGATAATAGCGGAGAGGTACGGCAAGCAGGCGACAGCTGTCGGCGACGAGGGAGGCTTCGCACCCCCCATAGCGAGGGCGGGGGAGGCCCTCTCCCTCATGGTGAAGGCCATCGAGAAGGCGGGCTACACCGCTGGCAGGGACTTCCTCCTGGGGATAGACGCGGCGGCCAGCCAGTTCTACAGGGACGGCAAGTATATTCTCTCCGGCGAGGGCCTCGAACTCGACAGGAACGGCCTCCTGGAGTACTACACGAGGCTCGTGGAGGACTACCCCATAGCCTATATAGAGGACCCCTTCGACGAGTCCGACTGGGAGGGCTTCAGGGAGATAACCAGGTCCCTGGGCTCCAGGGTTCTCATAGTTGGGGACGACATATACTGCACGAATCCCTCCATACTAGAGAGAGGCATAAGGGAGGGGGCCTCTAACGCCGCCCTACTCAAGGTGAACCAGGTAGGCACGCTCACGGAGGCGCTGGACTATGCCCGCGTGGCTGGTCAGGCTGGCCTGCGGGTCGTGGTGAGCCATAGGAGCGGTGATACCGAGGACCCCTTCATAGCCGACCTCGCTGTGGCCCTGGGGCACGGCCTCATAAAGACCGGGGCCCCCGCTAGGAGCGAGAGGAACGCGAAGTATAACAGGCTCATAGAAATAGAACACGAGCTGGGCCCTGTCGCGCGCTACGCGGGCCGCGCCCCCTTCCCCTAGGAAACACTTATAT
>JALWEW010000006.1:326-5822 GCA_027039295.1 Acidilobaceae archaeon | reverse complement strand
GTATACATACTAACCGATAGCATACCGGAGGATGAGACCGTCATAGTTAGGGACCCCGAGGGCTGGATCCGCGTCGGCCCTGCCGGGGAGGTGCTGGGCGGCTACTTCGAGGGCTCCTCGGATAGGGAGTGGGCCCGGGCCCCCCTATGGGTGCCAGCCTGGGACCCCATGAGCGGTGGGATATCGTGGGCCCGCGTTGGCTACATCTACAGGCACTACATCGAGGGCGAGGTAGTGGAGATCGAGACGCGGGGGAGGGGCACGATAAGGGTCACGGGCGGCCACTCCCTCTACGTGGTACGCGACGGCGACCTGAGGCTAGTGACTGCCGGGGAGGTGAGGCCCGGCGACTACCTCGTTGTTGCGGAGAGGCTCCCGGCGCCCGAGCCCCTTGTGGTGCCGGGGCGGCCCTCCTGTAGCGATGCCCCACAGAGGGCTGGCCTGATAAGGAGGGGCATCATGAGGCTCGCTGAGGCCAACGCCTGGCTCATAGGCCTCGTCTCCGGGGCGGCGAGGCTGTCGGGCAGCCGCTTCATAGTGGCTAGGCTCAGGGGCTCGAAGAGGAGGGTGGCCAGGAGGGTCGCGGAGCTCCTCAGGGGCTGCGGCGTTAGGGTCCACCTCGTGGAGGAGTGCGGGTACACCGATGTGATAGTGGACGCCGAGGAGTGCCTCAGCGTTGCCGAGGCCCTGGGGCTATCCAGCGCGAGGAGGGGCGGCAGCAGGGTGCCGGTAGCCCTCTACACCGCGCCGCTCCAGGTGAAGCTAGCCTACCTGCGGGGCCTCCTCGAGGCCTCGGGCAGAGTCGAGTCGGAGGGCTCGATTGCGCTAAGGCTAGCCAGCGAGGGGATGGCTAAGCAGGTCTTCAACCTCCTCCTGATGATGGGCGTCAACCCCTCCGTTGCCAGCGAGGGCGGCAGGCCTGTTATTAGGATAGTGAAGCATCCATCCAGGACGCCGCCGAGCATCTACGAGGCCCTAACAGGGAGGCCCTCAAGCGGCTCGGCCCGGGGGCCTGACGCGCTCTACTCGATACCCCTGACAGGGGGGCTCAGGAGGAGCCTGATGAGGCTCCACTCCGAGGGCCTCCTCTATCTCAACCCAAGTGCTAGGAGGGTGGCGAAGTGGAAGCTCAGGAGGGTCGCGGGGCTCCTAGGGGGCCTCGGAGGACTCGATAGCATAGTGAATGGAGACACCGTCGTGGCCGAGGTTGTATCGGTGAGGAGGAGGCCATACAGGGGCTACGCGTACGACCTAGCCGTCCCGGGCTCGAACACGTTCATAGGATCCTACGGCGTCGTCTACCACAACAGCGACCCCTACGGGTGGTACATCTACAGCGTCTTCAAGGTGGGCTCCATCCAGCTCAGCTACGAGAGCGAGCGGCTAGCAACGCCTAAGGCGAGGTTCCTCGGGGTAAGCATGACCGACGTCTTCGGCTACGGCAGGAAGAAGCCCTACCTCACCGAGGCGGAGAGGAGGAACTACATAATCAAAGCGAAGGACGCCGACATAAAGAGGGCCAAGGAGCTACTCAAGTACAGCTGGTTCCAGACCCCCGGGTGGAAGAGGGAGATAAGGATATTCCTAGAGAAGAAGGCGAAACTCGAGATAGAGGCCCTCGCGAGCAAGGGCCTAAAGTTCCTCGCGTTCAAGTACATACCAGAGAAGATAGAGACAGGCGACTGGATAGAGTAGTACGGCCGCTCAGCCACGCCTGGCACGTAAGAGCCCCCGGAAACCCTCTGGGAGCCCCTGTTGGGGGCCGATTAGGCCTTGGATGCCTGGCGGCCAGCACTCATAGTCTCTGCAGTTGTAATTGTAGCCCTGGTCGCGGCTTCAACCGTCCCAGAGGCCCCGGCGGGCCCCGCTTGGGAGGGAGCGGCTCCAATAACGGCGTGGCGGTATGCATCCATGATACACGTTGGCCTTGCCGTCAACTGGCTCAACTACCCGAGGGTCGAGTACTGGTACTTCTACTGGAGGAACCGCGGGGTCAGCATAGCAGGGCTTGTCAGTGCTGAGGGGTTTGATCACGTCAGGATAAGAGTCAGCGGTGATGTTGTCTCAAACAAGACCCTGCTCCGCCTGCTGGGAGTTGTAGTCTACGACTGCCTGAGAGCGGGGCTTGTGCCGATAATCACGTATACCGCAAGGGACCTCCGCGAGCACCCCACGAGCCCGGAGGCGCAGAGGCACTTCGTCGAGTGGTGGGCCACGGTGGCGGAGTACCTCAGGGGCGCGCCCTACCTAGTCTCCTACGACCTCATGATAGAGACGAGTGGCGCCATCAAGGATGAGGCCTTTATACTCAATAAGGTCTACAACGAGACGATAGAGGCGATCAGGAGGGTTGACCCTTACAGGATAATAATCGTAACGCCACCCGAGGCCTCGAGCCCCTTCGCCCTAGATGAGCTCAGGATCCACTTTGACAATTACATGATGGTTGAATGGCACATCTACGCTGGCGGCCCCAAGGGCCCAAGCGGCGAGCCATACAATGAGACCCTCATAGGGGAGGCCATAGCCCATGCCGAGGAGTGGTCGCGGGCCCACGGGGTCCCCATCTGGATGGGGGCCTGGAGGCCCAACCGCTACCCCAAACACGGGATCCAACACTACCCTGACGGGGCTCCCAGAGGATTATACCCCCTAAGAGTTGCCGTAGAGTTCTCCCGGTACATGGCGGCTACACTCTGCAACCACGGGATACCATTTACGGTCAACGCCGACACCCTCTTCCTGGACTACCAGCACGCGCGCTGGTACCCCAACCAGGAGGCCGTGCTGGACGCCATACTGGCCCCATGCAGACACGTGGCCTCCACGAAGGCTCCCAGTACTCAATAAGCCGGAGCAACTCCTACCCCCTAGAGGTGCAGAGTCGCCTTGGCGATGGGGGGCTCTCCAGAGGCGCTTGAGTGCCTCCAACGACTAGGTAGGCGCTGGGGACTACGCTACATAGTCCTCTACGGCTCTAGGGCCCGGGGCTATGCGGCCCCGTGGAGCGACTATGACCTCGCCGTTAAGGCCGGCAGGAGGCTCACCCTCCAGGAGAGGGGGCTCCTCCAGGTCGAGTTGGAGGAGTGCCTGCGCTCAAGAGTTGATCTCTCTTTCATAGACGACTGGAACCCTATACTTGCCTGGGAGGCCCTCGCCCGGGGTAGGCTCCTCTACTCCTGCGGTGCCCCGTGCGAGAGGGAGTACTATGACGACCTAGCGAGAGCCCTTGACGAGGTAGCCGACCTGGAGCCCCTAATCGAGCTCGTGAGGAGGGAGGCGAGGCGTGCCCTCTCCAGGGCTGACGTCTAGACTAGCAAGGGCCAGGAGGAGCCTGGAGAGGCTATACAGGCTCTCTAGGCTCTCGTGGGAGGAGTACTCTAGGGACGAGGACGCCCAGGCCCTAGCTGAGAGACACCTGCAAGTGCTCTTAGAGGCCATACTGGATATCGCGGGCTTCATAGCCGCCAGGAGGGGGCTTACAGGTGAGCCCACCTATAGGGGGGTAATGGAGGCCCTAGTCAGGGAAGGTCTGATACCAGACGAGTACGAGGATCTAGCGCTCTCGATACCGGGTATGCGTAACATCCTCGTGCACGGCTACGCCGATATCAGGCATGACCTCCTCTACGAGACCCTGCGCGGCGAGCTAGACAAGCTGGGTGACCTGCTTCTCCACCTATACACCGAGGCGGAGAAACTAGACCCCTAGCGGGGGCCTAGCCTCTTGTATCTACGCCTCCCTATGTGGTGGACAAGGTATCTGTACTCCCGCTCCCTCAGGACTGTTACGACCTCGAGGATCCTGCCCTTTAAGCTGTAGACGACGGCTACTCCGTTGCAGCCGAGGGAGAGGGCGACGTCCCTGCTCTTGTCGTAGGCGTGGTCGCAGGGGTTCTCTAGGGCCTCCAGGATCACCGCTAGGTCTACGCCCCTCTCCCTCATCCTCTGGCGGGCGTGGGCGGATAGCCTTACCGCGACCTCAACGCCGTCCAGGCTTATCCTAGGGCTGGCATCCCCCAATCTCCGCTGGCCCCCAGGGTAGGTATGAGTCGTACGGGCGATTCCTAGGTTTAACTCGTGTATCTAGGATATAACTCTGAGTGAGGCCGTATACCGCGGAGTAATGGTGGATTCGTGTGGGTGTGAGCCGCGGGGCGCTCCTAGCGTTACTCGCGATACCGCTGATAATAGCTGCCTCGAATGCCCTATCGGAGGGCACGCAGGGCCACTGGAGCGACCGCGGGGGCTTGGCGGGGAGCGCCACTATAGGGGCGCCGGACCCGCGGATCTCGTCGTGGAAGCTCCTCGGCTGCTGCCACTGCCACGCTAACGTCACTGTTGAGGGTAGCATGGTCACCCTAGAGCTGGGCGGGTGCGGCTCCTGCCACAATGCGTCGAGGAGCCTCTGGCTCGGCCTGGTGGTCTCGAATGAGGGCTCCGTGCCAGCAGTGCTAGTGGGGGCCGGGGTGGAGTCGAACGCCACGGTCTCACACGAGGCCTACCTCTACGGCCCCGTGCACAGCCCGGGTGATAGCGGCTACTGGGGCCACGTCAGGCCCTGCGACCTACCCTTCCCCGGGAACGTTAGCAGGGTCCTCGTCTACCAGAGCGGTAAGGCCATAGCGTGGATCCACCTAGAGGTGGAGGGCCCCGCCGTGGTTACCGTGACCCTCTCCTACGACGCCTACGAGCCCTAGCGCCAGCTGCGAGCACGTCTATGAGGGGCCTGCCCCCCAGGTGCTCGGCCGCTGTGGCCAGCTCCACCCCGGCCCTCGTGGCGGCCTCGAGGACGGGCTTAACCCTCTCCCTCCACCGGGCCTCTCGGAGGAGGTGGTGGTCGTAGACCACAAGTGGGATCCCAGCCTCAACTATTGTGATGGCGTTCTCAACTGCCCTGGAGAGGTTGACCCTGTTCAGCATGTAGGGGTAGAGGTAGGTGGGGGGCCCGTCTAGGATGAGTACGTCAGGCCTCCGCTCGGCTATTGCGGCCGCGTAGTCCTCTATTATCGGGCCCATGACGTCGCTCGTGTAGAAGAGCCTCCTACCCCCGGGTAGGAGGGCCTCGAACCCAACGACCCACCCAGTCCTATCGTACTCAACGCCGTGGAACCATGGCTCAGTGAAGCGCAGCCTAACGCCGCAGGCCTCCACCTCCCTTCCATCAACCCACACGACCCTCGTGCCCCCCGGTAGCTCGCCCTCGGCGAGCCAGGGCCCCCTGCACCAGAGCCCCGCTAGCCTCTCGAACCACCTACGACCCCTCTCAAGGAGCTCCCGGCGCCTAGCCTCGTAGTCGCCGAAGCCCCTTGAGAGGGCGAGGCTGAGGCCCTCCAAGGGATCGGGCATGTCGCAGTCCCCCGGCTCCACGTAGAGGCCCCCGGGGCCCCCGGCCAGCGCCTCGAAGAGCCTCCTAGCCCGCGCCCACTGGCTCTCGTTGATGTAACGGTTGGGGTTCTTGGCTAGGACCAGCTTGCCCCTCAGGAGCTCGGGCAC
>JALWEW010000006.1:0-316 GCA_027039295.1 Acidilobaceae archaeon | reverse complement strand
GGTGTCGCCACCAGGCCTTGGGGCGTGGTCCCAGTGGTAGTGGCTGATAACGACTGCCCCGGCGCCCTCGAGGCAGCCGCGGATCTTCTCGGCTGCAGCCCTCCTCAGCCTCCTCTTCTCCCCGTCTGGTAGCGGGTAGCTGGGCTGCATCTCAGCGGCGCCCGGGTCAACGGCGATCACGCACTCCGGCCCCCTAATGCAGAGCGAGGACGACTTAGCACCCATGCTATCGAACCATAGCAGCTCGACGCTTGGGTCGAGGGGCACGCTTCCGCCACCCGGACCTGGAGGTCTAGCGCCGCCTATAGCCCCGGCC
>JALWEW010000005.1 GCA_027039295.1 Acidilobaceae archaeon | reverse complement strand
TGGTGCTCCACTCGATATTCGACCTCGGCCTGAAGCCCGAGGAGGTCCCGGAGGCCACGGGAGTCTCGAGGAAGGTCGTAGATAGGGTCCTGGAGCTGTACAGGGTCAACGAGCACAAGAGGAAGCCCCCGCACTCCCCCAGTCTCGATATAGTGAAGAGGGCGGGATTAGAGGTAAGGGTCTGAGATGCCCGAAGACCTAGTGCCATGCGCGGCGGTGCCCCACCACATAACGGCCTTCTTCACCCCCCACTGGGAGCCCGGCGACCCCCTCCGCACAGGCTCCAGGGGGGCCGGGGTTGTCATAGACACGCTGGCTAGGGCATGCTACGGCTTGGGAGGCGGGCTCGAGCCCAGCGGCCCCCCTGCCAGGGCCCTGAGGATCCTCGGAGCCACGCCTACGGCGTCGATACACGAGCCCCTACCCGCCGCGAGGGGCTACGCCACGAGTGCAGCGGTCACGCTAGCCGTGGCGCTGGCCGCCTCGGCGGCCCGTGGGGGCAGCCTGCTAGCGGCCGCTGATGCGGCGCACACCGCGGAGGTCGAGAGCAGGACTGGCCTGGGCGACGTGCTAGCGCTCTGGAGCGCCGCCGGGGGAGTGGCCATAAGGCTCCGCCCGGGCGCCCCTAGCGTTGGCCTCGTAGACTACCTGCAGGCGCCGCCCTCCCTGGTCGTCGTCACGGCCTCGATGGGCGAGGAGGGGACGCCGAGCCTCCTAGCCAGGCTCCCGAGCGAGGCCGTTAGGGAGGCCGAGTCGAGGCTCGAGAGGCTCTCCTCCGAGCCCTCCTTTGAGGCGTTCGTGGAGGAGGCCACATCCTACTCGCTGAGGGTCGGGTGGCTCAGGGGCCTCCTCGGCGGGTACGCCGAGAGGATCCTCTCCGTGGAAGGGGTGCTCGGGGGCTATGCTAAAAAGAGGGTGGCAGTCTTCATCGTGGAGTCTGATAGGGCGCAGGACGTGGTGTCCACGCTGGCGGCCGGGGGATTCGATGTGAGGCTGCACGGCTTCTGGCGTGGGGGAGGCCCCCTAGTCGAGTGGATAAACCCCCTGCAGGCACCGGCTGGTTGGGGCTGAGCATGGAGGAGGGCCACGGCATACCCAGGAGCCACCCCCGATACCACTCGCTCGTCATCAGGGAGAGGCTGGTGGAGGGCTTCCGGAAGGGCATAGTCGTGCCCCAGGGCCTAATAGCCCATGGCAGGGGGGAGGCGTTCGACTACATACTGGGGGAGAAGACGCACCCCTTCGCCGTCAGGGCCGTGGAGGCGGCTGTCGCCTCGCTGCTGGTGGCGGAGAGGCCCGTGATCTCAGTTAACGGTAACATGGCGGCTCTCGCTCCCAGGGAGATAGTGGAGCTCTCAGAGGCCACGGGCGCCCCTATAGAGGTGAACCTCTTCTACAGGACTGAGGAGCGCGTGAGGGCGATAGAGGAGCACCTGAGGCGGCATGGGGCCAAGAGGATCCTCGGGGCCTCCTGCAGGCGCGCCCACCTGCCGGGCCTCGAGAGTCCCCGGGGCGTGGTGTGCGAGGAGGGCATCTACTCGGCGGACTTCGTCCTCCTCGGCATAGAGGATGGCGACAGGACCGAGGCCCTGAAGAGGCTTGGGAAGAGGGTGGCCGCCATAGACTTGAACCCATTCTCCCGCACCGCCCAGATGGCGGATATAACTATAGTCGACGAGGCCACGAGGGCGTTGAAGCTGGCCGTCCGGGTCGCGGGCGAGCTTAGGGGGAGGCCGGCCGCCGAGCTACGCCGCATCGTGGAGTCCTACGATAACAGGGCCGTGCTACGTGAGGCGTTCAAGGCCATGCTTGAGAGGCTCTCCTACGCCTCCTCCAAGGGCCTCCTCCTGGAGCCCTAGCCCGCGGCCGCCCCGGGCCAGGCCCAGGAGCCTCTCCGCGGCGTCGAGGATCCTCCTAGCCATGGAGGCCTCGGCCTCCAGCTCATCTTCGAGCCCGAGCTCCTCGACCCTAGCCAGGAACTCCACAATCAAGGGGAGCTCCTTGAATGCCACCTCCCTGAGGATCCTGAGGGCCTGGGGCCCCCGCCTCCTCGAGGCTGCCTCTAGGCGGCTCAGGATCCTCTCCGGCTCGAGGGAGTAGAACTGGATCCTGAGGAGCCTGGCCCTGGGGTCGGCCTCGCCAGCGGCCTGGCTCGGTCTTCCCTCGTACTCGGCGAGCGCCTCCTCTATAGCATCGAGATCCGTTATCCTCCACCAGTGCTGGGAGCCACTCTTATAGCTCGTCTCTATGAGCCCATACTCCCTCTCGAGCCTCGACAGTAGAAGGGAAGGGTTGTAGTCGAGCCCGTACTCGCGGAGCTTCCTCTTCACGCTCCTATAATCGAAGTCGCCTAGGCGCGCCCTCCCCAGGGACTCCCTGGCGGCCTCCACAATGGCCTTGAGGACGTAGTAGCCCCTCTCACCGTAGACCGCCAGGAACTCGACGGCCCTACCTGGCATGCAACCACCCCGGGGAGGGCGCCTCCCAGGCCCTAGGGGGAGGAGCTTTCAGGTTTATCCGAGTTACACCCAGGCTGGAGGGGGCGCTGCTTCGGTTGGACAAGAATTCCGGTGACGCCGTGCTGGTCGAGGGCCTCGCTAAGGATATCGGGTCCACGCGCGTGCTGAGGGGCGTCAACTTGAGGGTTAGGCGCGGCGAGGTCCACGTGCTCGCTGGCCCAAACGGGGCCGGGAAGACTACGACCCTCAGGGTAATACTTGGGCTCGCCCGCAGGTCCGCGGGGCGAGTCCTAACGCTGGGCGTCGACCCGGAGGCGCGGGGCTTCGATGCCGTAAAGTCCAGGATAGGCTACCTACCGGAGGACGCCAAGCCCTACGAGAGGCTGACGGGCTGGGAGAACCTCTACTTCTACGCCCTCGCCTACACGGGTGGCGACGGGTCTAGGGCGAGGCTCGTCGCCTCCAGGGGGGCCGAGATAGCTGGCCTCCCCCGCGAGGCGCTCGCCAGGAGAGCGTCGACTTATAGTAAGGGCATGGCGCGCAGGCTCCTCCTAGCCAGGGCCCTCATGCATGAGCCCGAGCTAGCGATACTCGACGAGCCGACATCGGGCCTCGACGTCTTCTCGGCCCTCAGGGTCAGGCGGCTCATCAGGGGAATAGCCGGGCGCGGGGCGGCTGTGCTAGTTACCACGCACAACCTCCTCGAGGCCCAGGTGATAGCTGATAGGGTCACCTTCATAGTGGGTGGCAGGAGCCTCTGCACATGCACGGTGGCCGATGCCCTCGAGAGGTTCTCGGCCAGCAACCTCGAGGAGGCCTTCGTGAGGGCGGTGGGCGATGCTGAGGGCCATACTCTGGAAGGAGCTCCTAGAGCTGGCTAGGGACAGGAGGACCCTAGCCGCTGTCGTGCTCATGCCGCTGCTGGGCCTCCCCAGCATGGGCCTCCTAGCCGGCACGCTATACCACGAGCAGGTCGCCACGCTCGGGGTGTACTATGATGACCCTCAGGCCTCGGGCGTGGCTAAGTGGATAGCCTCGAGGGCCGCCAGCGAGGCGGGGGCTCAGGGGCTCCAGCTAGCCGTTAGGGTGCAGAGGGGCGAGCCGGAGCCCGGGTGCTGCGCGGTATTCATCTACCTCCCCAGCGGGTTCTACTCCAACGCTACCAGCATCTCGAGGAGGGTGATCGTCTATGTCGGGAAGGTCATAGCTAGCCAGGCAGCCGACGCCGCGTACAGTGTGGCCCAGGGGGTCCTCGGAGAGCTCTCGAGGAGCATGGCGGTCGAGAGGGTGGAGGTGCTCGCGAGGGCTGCCGGGATCAACGTGAGCCCCGAGAGCGTGCTCAGCCCCCTGGTGGTGAGGGAGTACTACTACAAGCCCTCGGGGGCCCCCGCCACACAGAGGGAGAGGCTGGCAGCGCAGACCGCTAGGATGCTGGAGTTCGCCCTCATCTTCGTTGTGAACCCGGCCGTGGTCTACGTGACGGATGCGATAGTGGGAGAGAGGGAGAGGAGGACCCTGGAGGCCCTCCTAGCCACCCCCCTGGGCGTGAGGGAGGTGGTAATGGGGAAGATGCTCGCCTCGAGCTTCATAGGATTCACGGCCGCCCTGGCAGACACGCTCGGGGTCCTCATATTCTTCGACGTACTAGGCGGCATGGGGGCCGTGACACCCGGGCTCCTAGCGCTCCACGCCCTGGTCTCCGGGGTCCTCGTAGTGATGACGGCCGCGATAATAGCTCCAATAGCTGCTAGGAGCCCGACAACCAGGTCGGCCCAAGCTACCGGGATGCTCGTGCTGGGCGTGGCGACACTCATATACTTCGCTGCGCTCTTCACAGACCTATTCAACCTACCGGCCCCCATAGAGGCTGTCCTACTCACGATACCCTTCACCCACGCCGCACTGGCGATACAAGCCTACGCTGTGGGGGCGATGCTGAGGATGGCCGGGCACATAGCGTTCATGGCCGCCGTGGCCCTAGCCGGGGCCTACGCCGCCTCGAGGCTCGTGGACCCCGAGAAGATGGTCCTACTACGCGACTAGGGGGCTCGCGCGGTTGATCTAACCTCAACCCCCGCAAGGGGGTCGGAGACCGCTATCCCGCTCACCGCCCCCTCCTCCAGTTCCTCGGGTCGAGGATCCTAGAAAGCTCGACCTTCAGCGCTCCACCAGCGGCCCTCCAGCCCGACTCATTGTAGGCCTTGACGACCTTCTCCCAGTCGATGGCGAACATTATGGCGAGTAGTATCAGGGTCCCCACGGTTATGAACACTATGGATGCCAGCGTGCTCTCCTCAAAGAGCCAGCCGGCGAGTTCCCCGAGGCCTGCGGCGATGGCTGTTAGCACTATCTTGCCCAGCGTGACGGAGACTATGAAGGCTGCCCTGCTGAAGCCCGCGGCCCCGAGGGGTATGTAGAGCACGTCGTCGGGTAGCGGTAGGGCGGCAAATAGGAAGACCAGGAATGCTATCTCCCACTTCGTCCTGGCCAGGAGTGTTTGGAGGCTCCTCTTCTTCCTCTGGAGGTAAGCCACGCGGGAGCTTAGGACGTCGGAGAGGTAGAACTCGACGAACTTCCCTAGACCCGCTCCGAGGCCCCCGGCGAGGATCACTATGAGGAGGCCCAGCTTCCCGCCGCGGTCGACGGCAGCGTAGGAGAAGACTAGTGTTAGGTATATGGCGGGGAAGCCAGGTATTAGATTCGAGACTAGAGCAAGCACCAGCACGCCTAGAGGCCCATAGCTCTCGAAGGCTGCCTCCATAGCCCTGGCGAGGCCATCCCCGCTCAACTATGGCACCCTACCAGCCCCCATGCGTGGCGGGTTCCACTCGCTCCAGACCATCCTCACCGCCGGGGGCGGCTCGGTTCGTCCCTGCCTGGACATCCCCGCCGCGGTGCCAGCATTATTACCCGAGAGTATTAAGGCGCCCCCCGGAGGATCCCCTGGGTTGTCCACGGCCCCCGTCTTCGACGTCTATGCGGAGCGCTACGATGCCTGGTACAGAGTGCACAGGCTCGTGGCTGAGAGCGAGGTGCTAGCCGCCCGGGAGGCCCTCCGCGGCTCCAGGAGGCCCTGCCTCGAGGTGGGCGTTGGGAGCGGGTTCTTCGCCTCGAGAGTCGGCTGCGACTACGGCGTCGACCCTAGCCTGGCCATGCTGCGCTTGGCGAGGGCCCGGGGGATCCAGGCTATACTAGGCCGCGGCGAGGCCCTCCCCATAGCGGCCTCCAGGCTGCCCTCTATACTCGTGGTGGTCACGATATGCTTCGCCGACGACCCTCAGGCCCTACTCGGCGAGGCGGCCAGGACCCTCGAGCCCGGCGGCGTACTGGCGCTATGCATAGTACCCAGGGACACCCCCTGGGTACTATGCATAGCGCCAGTA
>JALWEW010000004.1 GCA_027039295.1 Acidilobaceae archaeon | reverse complement strand
GCGCGGGGGTGCCCGAGCCCGGCCAAAGGGGGCGGGCTCAAGACCCGTTGGCGTAGGCCTGCGTGGGTTCAAATCCCACCCCCCGCACCACCTAGCCTATTCCCCAGTTGCCGAAACCGCGTATAGAAGACTGTGTGGAACCTGTTGGTGAATAGCCTGATAGCTTGTTTCACTCTACCTCACGCCTCTGCAGGGTGGCACCCCCTGTGGGAGATATGACTAGCTTATCTCCGAGGAGTTTGGTGGATAGGCTCGCGTTAACGGATAGAGACCTAGACTTGGCAGTCCGGGTCTCTCGGGGGATTAATAATATAGCAAGGGCAACATTCAAGCATGCATTCCTGAAATCGGCTATCGAGAGGCTAGCTCACGCCATGCTGGATAAGTTGTCATCCATTATTAGTAGTGCAGGCGGCGAAATTTACTCTGCATACTCCTACACGACGGAAGACGAGAAGGCTGTGGCTGTCTTGAAATACTCGGCTCCTTGGGGTAATCCAGCCTATCGAGTGGTGGTAGTGGCTAGCAGCGCATTATCGAAAAGGGGGCTCCGCGGATGGGTCAGGATGCATTCATATATCATGTATTACCTAGTGGTGCCCGAAGCCATGCATAGTAGGCTAGACTTCATAAAGCCGCGCATAAAGAGGGCAGTGCCAGCCAATGGCGTGGTGGCAGTAGCTACATACCCAGCCGAGTCAGAAGCGCATAGGCCGGAGACACTGAAGTGCTATGGCGCTTCCGGTGTTCTCAGGGAGTACAGGAGTAGGTACATAGTTTTCATACCGCCTATAATAGCTTGGCGCTTCTCGAGGTGGATACACTTCGACCCCCATTATACCTATGAGCTAGAGGGGTGCCAGGGGATTGGGTCAGAGGCCGCCCAGGGATATTAGGGAGATTAGAGAGCTCCAGGATAGAATAGCGTGTCCCCCATTCCAGGGGTCATCCCTTACCCTTTTAATGAAAGCTGGCAGGGAAGGCAGGCTGGAGCTAGTGGAGCCATTGTCACCTTTTCTCAACGCTGTCGCTGATATAGCAATCACTAGAGACAAACTTGCTCTGAGACTAGTAATAGCGCCCCTGCCACCATCTTGGGGCAACCAGGTTTTCCAAGATTGGAAAAGGGTTATTGCAAGGGCCGTGGAGCAGGTGGGCGCCTTAGGGGGGATGACTCGTATAGAGGTAGAGCCAGGGGAGGCAATAATCTATCAAGTTGAGGTAGAGGATCCCCTGGCAAACATGGATAAAGCTGCCGTGGCTATCTCTAGAATCAGGGGGGTGGCTGGCCTAGAGCCCATCGAGAGTCCAGAGGCCGCGCGAGTACTACTCGAAACTATCGAAGGCTCTAGAGGCTCTTCTAGGAGTCTAATGCTGCATGAGGCGCTGGCTGGTATTGCGTCCCTAGCACTAATAGATCTTGCCGACCCAAACAAGGAGACTCTGTGCCCGCCCGGGCACTTCACGCTATCAATGCTAGAGGAGACCCTAGATGCACCCAAGGCCACGATTTATAGGCTCCTCCAAGACCTCGTTAGGCTGAAGTATATTGTCCAAGTGAAGCGGGGAGCATGCAGGGGGTACGCGCTGAATGTTAAGTATGAGCCCGTTCTAGGCGATCTTATGTTAGTCGCCGTAGAGGCTGGACCCGAGATGGTCAGTGCCGTTCTCCAAGCTGTCTGGCCCTATAATAAAGAGGATAGCGGTTTGGAGCGCTGGGAGGTGCACCGACTGGTCTAAGTGTCGCTGCATCACTGCGTCGATTGGTGCATCGACTCAGACTAGCTCTAGTGCTATGGCTGCCGCGCCGCCTAGCCCGTGGCATATCGCTGCTATGCCCCTCTTGCCGACGTGGTGGCGTAGCACGTTTATCAGCTCGATGGTTATCCTCGTGCCGCTCATCCCGAGTGGGTGGCCTACCGCTATGGCGCCGCCGTGCACGTTCAGCTTCTCGTAGGGCACGCCGAGGAACTTGTGGAAGAGCCAGTTGTTGACTGCGAAGGCCTCGTTGTCCTCCCAGTAGTCGACATCGTTGACGCTCCACCCGAGCTTCTTCAGGAGCTTCTTCACGGCCTCCACGGGGGCGTAGGGGAACATCCACGTATCAACAGCGGTGTAAACGAAGCCCTTGATCTCGGCCAGGGGCTTCAGGCCCAGCTCCTTGACGGCTTCCTCCCCCGCCACTAGGACTGAGGCGGCCCCATCGCTCAGCTGGCTGGAGGATCCCGCAGTATGGGGGCCGTCGGGCGTGAATACGTAGGGCAGCTTGGCCAGCTTCTCGAGGCTCGTGTCCCTCCTTATGCCTTCGTCCTGCTCCAGCAGGACCCTACCGTTCTCCTCGTAGGGCTCGACGAAGTCCTTCATCCACCCATTGTCCCAGGCCCTGGCGGCCCTCATGTGGCTCTCATAGGATATCCAGTCGAGCTCCTCCCTCGGGGCGCCGAAGTGCTTTGCAGTCATATCAGCCTCCTCGCCCATAACCTTCCCCAGCACTATGTCCCAGAGGCCCTCGTATACCATGGCGTCCTTCAGCTCCATCCTACTCGTTATGAGGTGCTTGATGCCCCACCGGGCCCTAGCGCTTATGAGGAAGGGCGCCTGGCTCATAGACTCCATGCCGCCCGCGACCACGAGCCTGTACTCGCCGGTCTTGATGTACTGCGCGGCCGTGACTATCGAGGCCATGCCGCTGGCGCACACCATGTCAACGGTCATGGCGTCGGTCTCCTTGGGGATCCCGGCCATGAGGGCTGCCTGCCTGGCGGTGTCCATGCCAGTACCAGCCCTGATGGCGTGGCCCATTATGACGAAGTCAACGCTGCCGGGGTCGAGGCCGGTCCTCTCCAGGAGCTTCTTAATGGTGAAGGCGGCTAGCTTGGGGGCCGGCACGTCCCTGAGGCTCCTACCGAAGCGGCCCACGGGGGTCCTCACTCCATCCACTATGAATACCCTCTCACTCAAGCCCTGCACCCCACAGCCGCCATAGCCGCGGGCCTGCAGGGGGAAAACAGTGCCACACCATGAGAGGGCTATACACACGCGAGGACCCGGGGCCAGGTTGTGTTAAGGGGCGCTTAACACAACCAAGCCAATGGCCGGGGTTGAGTTATGGTAGAGTTAGGATCCACCCGGTTGAACCCAGCCTAACAGCGCGCCCCGAGGCGTGCCAGGAAGGCATAGATGGCGCCCAGGCCCCCAGCCCCTCAGGTGCTACCGCCTAGTGCGTGGAGCCCCGATTCTGGCGCCTGCGAGCTTATACCAGGGGTCTTCAGCTGGCTTCCCTGCTGATGGGGTGTGATACCGCGTTATGCAAGGTATGTATTAGTAATATAATAAAACCTACACAATAAATTTATGTTTTTATTTTATTAATATTAAAATTAATAAAGTGATGTATTATTGGATCCCTCTAAATGCTCCCCGGGGGTGCCCCCGAGCTAGCTAGCCGCCCCTCCAGGGGCATGCGTGGGCCCTCATGGTAATACTTTGGATCAGCTGTCCTCCCTCCATTGGAGCGGAGGTAGTACCGACCCAAGCACGCGGGGCTGGTCGCTCCTCCCTCGAGCTTGCTGGAGGGGGTGCTGTAGGGGCCTGGGAGGCGGGCCCGTAACACCCTCATTCTATTTATTGAGAGAATCTGGGTCTTCCCTGCCCCCGTGAACCGGCAGCCTGCGCCGAGGATCAGGCGGGAGTGGGGCCTTACAGCTCATCCATGCGGGGGCCCGAGAATGGGCCTGCTATCGGGTTCACGGGCTAGTCCATGCACCCGTGCACGGCCCGCTCTAGGGACCCGGCGGCCGGGCGATGGATCCTCCCGCGGCCCTGCGGGCGTTGACGCCGTGCAATCCCTGGGAGAATGCACGAGCAGCGCCACCCCAGCTTGGGGTACGGGTGTCAGCCGGGTAGTACTCCCCAGCAGCCCCTAGGAGGCCCGGGGGCGCGTTTAGGCTTTGGAGGCGAGCGCCTTGTCGGCGGCTGTGGAGGGCGAGAGGACCCCTCTCCGGGGGGGCTTCAGCTTCATAGTGATGGACGAGCTCGGCGTCCACGTGGCCCCCTCGCTGGGCCCTGTCGAGGACGGCAAGCTCGAGGGCCTCGTGAGGTTCCTCTACAGGGTCCTGGACGCCCTGGAGAGGGCCGGGGCGAGGAATGTGAGGCTAGAGGTAGACTGGGACGGTGGCATGGTCGTCGTGAAGAGGGGTAGGAACGGGGTTTACGGTGTCTACGCCCGCGGCGAGAGTTAGCAGACCCTCTCCCCCGGCTTCACTTCCCTGGGATCCCAGACGCCGAGGGGCACGGGCCTCCCGTCCTCGCCGCAGGTAGCCAGCAGCATGCCCTGGCTCTCGAGGCCAGCCATCCTCTTCGGCTTCAGGTTGGCCACGACTACTACAGTCTTGCCGAGGAAATCCTCGGGCTTGTACCACTTCGCGAGGCCAGCAAGCACCTGCCTCTTCTCGCTGCCTAAGTCAACGACGAGCCTGATGAGCTTCCTACTGCCCGGGACGGCCTCGGCCTCCACGACCCTCCCAACCCTCAGGTCCACCCTCTTGAAGTCATCAATGGATATCAGGCCCTCCGCCACTCCAGCCACCCCCGGCCCCGGGCTCGGGTGGGCCTCAGCTATTAGGCTCTCCCCACCTCCAGGTATGGGGCTGTGACGACCCCAGGCGACCCCGAGCCCCATGGGGGGCTGTGAAGAGTTCAGCCTTGACCGAGCCTTTTGCGTCTGCGAGGAGACTTGTATCGGAGAACTTCATATTTACACAAAGGAGATAAAAGCTAGAACCCACTTCAGAGAGGATGCGGGTGCTGTCTCAGTGGCCGAGGGGCTACTCGGCCAATGGCTACAGGCTTATCCGGCTGGCCACCTGAGGGTCCTATCACTCGTTGGGATAGAGGTACACTGGGCCATACTACAGTACGTCCTAGGCCTCTCGTTCCTAGCATTCGTGGCTAGACTCATATACCTCAGGACCCATAACGAGCACTGGGAGCGCCTCACCAGGACGCTGGTCAAGGGCTTCATATTAATGTTCGCCCTCGGCGCAGCCACGGGCACCGCTGCGGAGTTCGGCCTCGTACTCCTATGGCCGAACCTCACGGAGGCCGCGGGCGACTTCATATACTTCCCGCTCTACGCGGAGATATTCGCGTTCATTATGGAGGTAGTGTTTCTATACATGATGTGGTACGGCTGGGGCAAGCTATCCCTCAAGGCGCACACGGCAATACTATTCCTAGGCATGGCGGGCGCCTGGTACTCAGCGGCAATGATAGTAAGCGTTAACGCTTACATGGTAGCCCCCACGGGGATAGTGCCAGCCTATAACACCACGACGTGGCACTTCATGTACGCGGAGGGCTACCCCAAGTTCACACTCCACGTGCCACTGAGGCTAATCCTAGAGCTACCCAACGGATCCAAGGTGTCGATACCGACCCTAAAGCTACTCAACATACCCCTTCTAGAGAAGGCCGGTATGACCGTTGTGGGCATGAATAAAGCAGGTAACGCCGTAGTGGTAGAGATGCCTGTAAGAATCGTTCAGAGGCTCGTCTTCGAGATGTATAGGGGCTACACAGTGAAGGATAGCATACTCCAGTTCGTTGTTAACAAGACCTACGTGCAGGAGCACGCGAGCCTCGCGCCGATACTACTCAACACACCCGTGAAGAGCATCGTAGAGCCCATTGTAAAGCAGACAGTAAGGGATGAGGGTGTCTACTCGGTTACATTCAAGAGCCCCGTCTACTGGGCGAGCATAATACACGTCTACGGAGCCGCTATAACAACGAGCGCCTTCACGCTCATGGGGGCCTACGCTATAAGGTACCTCCAGTACAGGAACAGGCGCGACGAAGACTACCTGGAGTACGTGAGGAAGGCCTTCGCCTTCGCAGCCGTCACAGGCCTCATAGTGATAACGATGCAGGGCCTCGTCTTCGGCCACGAGATGGGCCGCGCCATAGCAATCTACAACCCCGAGAAGCTAGCGGCCATGGAGGCCACTACTAGCCAGCTAAAGCATACTATGACAGGCCCCTTTAGGAGCCTCTTCGAGGACAAGCTTATGCCACTCCTAGCCTATGGTAGCATGCACGCTAAACTCCCGAGCTACGATGCAATACCGAAGGACTACTGCTACTGCAAGCTCTCAGATAAGCTGCACCAGATGAACCCCTCGATACCCAGCGACGCCATGAGGGGCCTGGTTGACTGCAGGCCGCCCTTAATAGTGCACTACCTCTACTATGGCAAGGTGTACCTAGCTATACTCCTGGGCCTCTACGCCCTCGCAGCAGTGTACTACGTGTGGAGGGGCTGGCCCAACTTCAACCTGCCTGGATGGATAAGCAAGCCGGGCTATGCAATGCCAATACTGATCCAGCTGGTCAGCTTACTAGGCTGGGCCACGAGGGAGATAGGCAGGAAGCCCTGGACGATCTACGGTGTGATGACGGTTGACACGGCCCAGACTGTCAACCCGCCGAGTACCGGGGAGGTGGCACTGGTAGCCGTGTACCTCATAGGCCTCCTCGTACTCCTAGCCTACGGTGTCTACAGGATCCTTTGGGTACCTGGGAATCCTGAGAAGGCCTAGGGGGTGATGGCGTGTGGCTAGCACCTTGAACCCGGCTACATTCTGGCTCGCCTTCACCTTCGGCGCCCACATAATGATGGTCAACCTCTCAGTCGGACTCCCACCCCTGATGGTCTACTACCGCAACAAGGGTGTCGGGGATCCGAGGTTCGAGTACGTAGCTAGGAGCATGACGAGGGTCTACGCCGCCATATACGGCCTCGCCGGGGTATTTGCTACCGCGTTCACGGTGTTCCTGCTCAGCTTCTACCCGAAGTTCATAGGCCTCGCAGGCCACGTGGCCCTCGTACCGTTCAGTATAGCCATAATGATGATAGCGCTACACTTCCTCATGCTGGCCCTCTACTGGTATGGCTGGGACCGCTGGAGCCTCACGGCCCACAACGTGATAGGAACGCTGCTGGTGATATCGGCCTTCCTAATACCCTTCGGCTTCAGGGCCGTCTTCGCCTTCCTCAACATACCCACAGGGCTGCACTTCGACGCGGCGCAGGGCAAGTTCTACCTGAGCGTGACTGAATTCCTAGCTCACAACCCGACCTTCTGGCCGTTCTACCTCAAGACAATAGTCGGGGCTCTAACGGCTACATTCGTCGTCGTGGCAGCCGGCTACGCATACCGCTACACGCACAGCGAAGGCCTAGTAAAGGAGGCCTCCGGCATCGTTGTCAGACAGATGCTAGGTCCGGCCCTCGTAGGTCTTGTAGCGATGTTCTTCCTCGGGCTCTGGTACGCGCTAAGCCTAATGAACATACCATACAAGTTCAATAACATATTCGGCGGCTTCGGCTGGAAGGTGGGGGACGGCGTTGTCACCTACAACTTCTCGTGGGCCTTTGCGCTAAAGATGTTCTTCTATCTCTCACAGCTAGTTATAGTAGCACTGGCTTACAAGGCGGTGCGGCGCGAGGCGGAGGCGATAGCGCCCCGCGCAAAGTACCTCCTCTATGCTGGCTTCTCGGCCCTGGCGACCATAGTCACCGGCGAGTACCTGAACGCGTTCAGCCAGTACCCATGGTTCATCGCGGCCGTGACCGACAAGAAGGTGGTAGCCAGCCTGCTGGCAGAGGTGCCACCGCAGTCCCGCGGCGAGGTCGCATCATATTTACTCCAGGTACTCGACCTCAGGAACTATAACACAATAGCAACGCTACCCGGGGTCACGTGGCTAACTGCCGGCTTCCTGGCGTTCCTGATAGCGGCAGCGTTCTACTTCGTCTATGTGCTACTACTCAAGCCAGGGGGCAGCGAGTCAAGCTACTAGCACGGCATAACCCCCTTCCTAGCGATTTTCTACCCAAAACTAGCCTCTGAGATACATACTTAACGATATATAGGAACCAGCACTCGTTTCGACCTGCATCCTAGGTGGTAAGTGATGCCTGGCGAGATCCCGCTTATCGGAGAGAGATTCCCTGAGATGGACGTCGTGACCACGCATGGCCCCATAAAGCTCCCGGACGCATTCAGCGGGAAGTGGTTCGTACTATTCAGCCATCCCGGGGACTTCACGCCTGTATGCACGACGGAGTTCGTGGCATTCGCGAAGAGGTACGAGGACTTCAAGAGCATCAACACGGAACTGATAGGACTGAGCGTCGACACGGTCCACAGCCACATAAAGTGGGTCGAGTGGATAAAGGAGAAGCTCGGGGTCGAGATACCCTTCCCCATAATAGCGGACCCCCAGGGCTACGTGGCCAAGAAGCTCGGCATGCTCCACGCCGAGAGTGTGACAAACACCGTGAGGGCGGTATTCATAGTCGACCCTAAGGGCGTGATAAGGGCTATACTCTACTACCCACTAGAGCTGGGCAGGCTTATAGACGAGATACTCCGCATGGTGATAGGACTCCAGGTGGCCGACAAGTACGGCGCAGCAATACCAGCCAACTGGCCACATAACGAACTAATAGGCGACAGAGTCATAGTGCCGCCTGCCTCGACGATACAGGAGGCCCAGGAGAGACTCAAGCACTACGAGTGCTTCGACTGGTGGTTCTGCCACAAGGAGGCGGCAAAGGAGGAGGCCGAGAAGGCGGCCAGGTACCTCGAGAGGGCCTGCAAGGCCTAGGAGGCCTAGGGGGCTAGAGGCGAGTACAACCCCTACCCTCCAGGCTTCGCCGCTTAGGCCTTCAATAGCCTCTTCGGCTCTTTCTGCATAACCCAACCTCCTTTAGGCAGACCCATGACTAGATGGGAGGGTTCGGCTGAGACAGGTGACCTCACTGCCCCGGGAGGGCTCGGGCCCGTGGATTCCACATCCCCCCTATTTGGGGTGGAGCTGGGAGTATTCAAGCGGGTAGCATATATGGGGAACGCTTGATAGCCTCGGGCACCGCTTAGGAGGCGGGCGCTGGTAGGGTGCCGCAGTCTTGTGTGGTATAATCGGTGTGACTGCTAGGGATGGTAACGTGGTGCCCCTCGTCCTAGAGGGGCTGGAGAGACTGGAGTACAGGGGGTATGACAGCGTTGGCGTGGCTGTAAACGCTGGCGGCAGGATCCTAGTTAGAAAGGCCTCGGGGAAGCTCGCCGACGTCAGGAGGAGGCTCGCGCTCGATAGCCTAGTTGGTAGCACGGCTATAGGCCACACGAGGTGGGCCACCCACGGCGCTCCAAACGACGTGAACGCACACCCCCACGAGGACTGCGACGGCTCGATAGCACTAGTCCACAACGGCGTTATCAGGAACTATGCGAGCCTCAGGGAGGAGCTGGCCTCGAGGGGCCACAGGCTGAGGAGTGAGACTGATACAGAGCTGATAGCACACCTCATAGAGGAGGGCGTGAAGGCCGGGTTACCCGTCATCCAGGCTCTCGCCGAGGCCCTCTCAAGGCTGGACGGGAGCTATGCCCTGGCCATACTCGTGGCCGGGGAGCCCGGTAGGATATACTTCGCCAGAATGAGGAGCCCCCTGATACTAGGCTTCGGCGAGGGCGTGAACGCTGTGGCCAGCGACATACCAGCGCTCCTGCACCTGACTAGGAGGATAATGACGCTGGAGGACGGCGAGTTCGGCTGGATAAGCCCCGACAGAGTGGAGATCTACCGCCTCGGGGCGGGTGGCTACGAGAGGCTCAAGGCAATCGAGGTCCAGGCCAGGGTCAAGACTGTAGAGTGGACTCTCGAGAAGGCTAGCAAGGGGGGCTACCCCCACTTCATGATTAAGGAGATATACGAGCAACCCCAGGCCCTCCAGGACACATACAACGGGGCCGTAGAGGCCCCAGAGGTCTCGAGGGCAGCACGCCTCATAGTCGAGGCCCCAAGAGTCTACGTGGTAGGGGCTGGCACGAGCTACCACGCTGGCCTAGTGTTCTCCTACTACCTATCGAGGCTCGCCGGCGTCGCCTCCATACCCCTGATCTCGAGTGAGTTCAAGTTCTACGAGAGCACGGTAGGCGAGGGAGACGTTGTTGTAGCAGTTAGCCAGAGTGGGGAGACATACGACACCCTCGAGGCCGTGAGGGCCTACAAGGCCCGTGGAGCCGTTGTCATCGGCGTCACGAACGTCGTTGGAAGCGCCCTCGACAGGCTGGGGGACCTCACGCTCTACATAAGGGCAGGCCCCGAGATAGGGGTGGCCGCCACTAAGACCTTTACCTCCCAAGTCATGGTATTGCAGTTGCTTGCAATCAGGGCTGCGGAGGCCCGCGGGGCCCTCGACCCAAGCGAGGCGAGGGAGAAGGCGGGGATCCTCGCTGCGGCCCCCCAAGTGGCCTCGGAGGCGATAAGATCCTCGGAGCCCCTGGCTAAGCTCCTAGCCTCTAGAGGAGGGAACTGGAGGAGCATCTACGTCCTCGGGAGGGGCCTGGGGTACCCGATAGCCAAGGAGGGGGCGCTCAAGATAAAGGAGATAGCGTATCTCCACGCCGAGGCCTACCCCGCTGGGGAGAGCAAGCACGGCCCCATAGCCCTAGTAGAGGATGGGTTCCCAGTATTCCTGGTTGCTACCAGCGACTCACCCGAGATAGCGGGCAACGCCCTCGAGATGGCGGCAAGGGGGGCGGATGTGATGGTACTAAAGCCATCTGATATGGAGTTAGACCTCAAGTCATCGGAGAGGATAAGGATACTCTCGATGCCAGGTGGCGGACTGCTCCTGGAGCCCTACTCTCTCACACCCTTCTTCCAGCTCCTCGCATACTATAAAGCCGTGCAGAGCGGCTACGATCCCGACAAGCCCAGGAACCTTGCGAAGACCGTCACCGTGGAGTAGGGGGCGCACGGCCATGGTGCTGGGCGTAGTTCTCGCAGGGGGAGAAGGCCTCAGGCTGAGGCCCCTCATAAGGAGTACCCCAAAGGCCCTCGTGAGGCTCGCCGGGAGGCCCCTATACGCCTACTCCCTCGAGGAGCTCTCGACAGTCACGAGGAGCCTCCTAGTTGTGGCACCTCCCGGGCGGGGTGCGTACTTCACTGAGGCCTCCAGGGTGGTCGAGCAGGAGACCGTTGGGAGCCTAGACTCGGCGATAAGGGTTGCCTGGAGAGAGGCGGAGAAACTCTCGGAGGATCTGGTCCTACTAGCGTTCACCGGCTTCCTCTCCGCCCCCAAGGGCATCTCAGCGGCGGTCCTAGACTTCTACTCCTCAAGCGGCTACCAGGCCGTGGTATCGGTAGTGCCCGTAGTCACCGGGCTCGAGACCTATGGATTCGTCGATATGAAGCCCTCGGGCGAGGTGAAGTCCTACGTGCCCCCAGGATCCTCCGAGGCCCCGGCAGAGCTGGGCTACGTATTCGCGGGGGTCATGGCTGCCTCCTCCAAGGCCATGGATATCCTAGCACGGGAGGGCTTTAACAACGGCCTCAACAAGCTCGCAGCCGAGGGGGTCCTGGGAGCGGTTGTCTGGCACGGCGATTGGGTCGAGATAGGCTACCCCTGGGACCTCCTAGAGGCTAAGAGGGTGGCCATGCAGCTCATACAGCCCGTAATAGACCCCGACGCCAAGATAGGCAGGGAGGTCTCGATAGAGGGCAGGGTAGCCATAGCCCGCGGCGCCAGGGTCGCATCATCATCAGTGATCGTGGGGCCAGCCTACATAGGCCCCAGGGCGAGCGTAGAGCCCGGGGCGTACGTGCACTCCACCGTGGTAGAGGCTGGCTCCACGGTGGGCGCCCACAGCGTCGTACTAGACACTGTGGCGCTGGAGGCCTCGACGGTGGGGCCACACTCCTACCTCGAGGCCTCGGTCATAGGGCCGAGGGCCCTAGTGGGCGCATACACCCTAGCGGAAGCCGGTGAACCACCGTCCCCACCCAAGAGGCTAGCGGGCCTAGAGAAGCTCCTTAAAATCAAGACCAAGATTGGAGCAGTGGTAGGCGAGGCCGCCAAAATCCCCCCGAGGACAACACTAGGACCCGGCAGCGTTGTGGACAAGCATTAAGGCGGCGGGCCTAGCGAGCTTTGGCCCCTCCACACGGCCTCTATAGGGCTCGGCGATGGCCGCCCGCAGCGCCATGGGCGGCAGAGCGCACACAGGCCCGCCGGGGGTGCGCGTGGTGGCGTCGGAGCCTCAAAAGGGCGGCAGAGGCGCTCGCAGGCAATTCCTCGGCAGGCATATAATGATTAAGGGGGAATACGCCGACAAGCTCCTCACTGGGAGTAAGACCACGACGATAAGACTCGGAATAGTAAAGCCCAAGTATAGCGAGGTTATAGTGCACGGGAAGGGAAGGCCCCTAGCGAAGGCCCGCATAAAGAGCGTCACATACAAGACTGTAGGAGAGCTGACCGACGAGGATGCCAGGCGCGACGGCTTCGCCTCGAGAGCGGAGCTGCTCAGGGCCCTCGAGAGAGTCTACGGTAAGGTGAGGCCAGACGATAAGGTCACAATTATAGAATTAGAGGTCACGCAGAGGCTAGACATGCTGCCGCCCGAGGACCCCTACATGGGCCTTGAGCCGGCTGATATAGCTAGGCTAGCGCTGAGGTACATAAGGGCTCTCCTAGAGGAGGAGGACGTGAAAATACTGGAAGACCTCACAAGGACAAACAGTATAAGATCGACAGCAGTGCGACTCTACGGATCCATAGAGAGGAGGTGGAGGGTTAGGAAGGCGCTCCGCAAGGCGCTGAGAATACTCCGAGACCAAGGGCTCCTGAGGACCTGGAAGGACTAAGGCCTCCCTCCCCAGGCGCTCCTGGAACGGTTTTAACACCACTAAAAACGATCCTATGGCGGAAGGGCCCACGCCCCCGGGGGGTCGTTTTGGGAGAGGAGAGACGTAAGCGAAGCGTAGCTATAGAGGGGGAGGGCCTATGCCCTAAATGCGGAGGCGCTGGCAAGTATCGCTACATGCTCTCGTGGAGCGCTGCGGGGGAGGGATGCGGTGCCCTCCTAGAGGTTGCCTATGAGTTCAGGTGTCCCTTCTGCGGCTACGCCGAGCGGGCTAGGATCAAGCTGCCACTCAAGGCAGCCTACTATCTGCGCTACCTCCTAAAGGAGAAGGCCATGGTGGAGGTAGAGAAGGCCTGGCACGCGCTCAGGCTTAAAGCCGCTCTCGACGAGGAGGCTGGAGGGTGTAGTGAGTGACCAAGTGGAAGCTCAGGTGCACCGAGTGCGGCCGCGAGTGGGTGCTAGCGGCTAGCTTCCCCCTCGACAAGATGGGCAAGATATACCACTACTGCCCGTACTGTAAGAAGAATACGTTCCACGTGGTCATAGAGAGGATTGAGGAGTAGGCGGGCCCCTCATCACCCTATGGGGGCTAGGACTCGAGAGGGCCTGGCGCTCTAAATCCTCTATGAACTCCCCCATACTCATGACCACCTGATCGCCCTCGCGCCTCCTCCTGACGTTGACGGTGCCGTCCCGCGCCTCCCTCTCACCTATGACGGCAATATAGAGGCTCCAGAGCCTCCCGGCGGCTCTAACCCTAGCGCCGAGGCCCCTAGTGGGTGGGTCTATGTAGACCCTGAGACCTAGGGAGGAGGCCTGTCGGGCCAGCTCCTCTGCGATAGCTAGTTGCTCCTCCTTAACCGGGATGATGGCCACGTGCACGGGGCTCGCCCAGAAGGGCAGGCTAGGCGTCCTACCCGAGCGGGCCATTGCGACTCCGTGGTCGACGAGTGCCCTAGCCACCTCGTAGGAGGGCCCGAGACAGGCAACGCTACCGGTGCCGCCCCGCAGCGCAGCGTAGCCCCCCACTACGACAGCCCTCCCAGAGGGCGACTCGTAGTAGAGGATCCGACCGTCATAGTCGGCGTACCAGTCCACGACTAGGCCCTCACGTCTCGAGGCGCTCACGCTCGCCAGCCTCCCCCCAAAGCCCTCCATGAGGCCTCCAAGGCCTGCCGCGACGCTGTCCAGGTCTAGGTTAGCTCTGACGAGCACGTCGCCATAGCCTGGGACCGCATAGAGCGCCTCGCTGCATCCACACTCAAGGGCGTCAAGGCACACTCTGACCAGGGTGTGGGGGAGGGGCTCCCTGCCCTGGGGGCTGAAGTCTCTCACGGGGCTCGTGGGGGCTGGTGGCCCCCCGGCGGCGTGTAGGAGGGCTCCCCGCGCCACCTCGGCCCCCAGCAGAGTGACCTGGGGGTGCAGGCCGAACCTGGTCATGACCCTTAGGGACTCCTCATCCCAGGCTCCACTCGTGAAGTGGGGTGCCTCGTCGAGGTTCTCGGCCTCGCGTAGCTGCACGAGCTTGCCGTTGCGTAGCCTGTAGAGGCCACCCTCACCCCCATAGCTCCTGGAGAGCTCGCAGAGCGGGTGGCCCACGCAGTGGATCCTGAAGGACTTGTACCAACCGAAGGGTGCACGGGCCAGTTTACCGGTCCACCTCTCACGCAGGAGCCTCTCGGCCTCCACGAGCAAGCTGTAGGCTCGCCGTGGGTCGGCGAGCCTGCTGCTCAGGTGGGCGAAGGGGTAGAGTAGGATGCAGTTCACGCCCACGCGCTCAGCCTGCGAGACGGCGTCGTTGGCTAGCCTCTCGGCCTCGCCGAGTCCGTCTCCCTCCTCGATACTAACGAAGACCACGAGGCACTCACCGAGGCTCTCCTCGGAGGGGGGATCAGGGGGCTCGCGCAGCGCCCTCCGGACAGCCCTGAACCACGTCTCCCTGCTGTGTATGAAGAGGGCCCGCATGCAACAGCGCCCTCCGGCGACCCCGCCCTTCCGAGTCTTAAGCACGCTCCGCCCCAGAGCCCCCCTCGGGGGGCCTAGGGGCCCGCTTAGGATATAGCCTCTCGAGTAGCGACTTGGGAGGGGATTGAAGAGTGGCGGAGGGTGGAAGTGAGAGGCCCCTCATAAGGGATATCACGGAGCTGCCGGGCATAGGGCCTACGACGGCGCAGAAGCTCGTGGAGGCTGGTTACTCTACTATAGAGGCGATTGCAGTCGCCACCCCACTGGAGCTTAGCAACGCCACGGGCATACCCCTCCAGACGGCCGCTAAGATCGTGAAGGCTGCCAGGGAGGCTGTTGGCTTCACGATAAAGACCGCCCTAGACCTGAAGAGGGAGAGGTTGAGCGCTAAGAAGATAACGACTGGCAGTAAGAACCTGGACGAGCTCCTAGGGGGAGGCGTTGAGACGAAGAATATAACTGAGTTCTTCGGTGAGTTCGGGAGCGGGAAGACGCAGATATGCCACCAGCTAAGCGTTAACGTTCAGCTGCCCGAGGAGCAAGGCGGCCTCGAGGCTAAGGCGGTCTACATCGACACCGAGGGCACCTTCAGGTGGGAGAGGATAGAGCAGATGGCGAGGGGCCTGGGCCTCGACCCGGACAAGGTGATGGAGAACATCTACTGGGTGAGGGCGATTAACAGCCATCACCAAATGGCAATAGTTGAGGAGCTCTTTGGCTTCATTAAGAGGGAGAACGTCAAGCTCCTAGTGGTTGACTCCCTCACAAGCCACTTCCGAGCTGAGTTCCCGGGCCGCGAGAACCTGGCCATGAGGCAGCAGCTCCTTAACAAGCACCTACACCAGCTGATGAGGCTAGCAGAGATGCTTGATGTAGCCGTGGTAATAACCAACCAGGTAATGGCGAGGCCAGACGTCTTCTACGGAGACCCCACCCAGGCCGTTGGAGGACACGTAGTGGGGCACGCTCCCGGCGTCAGGGTGCAGCTGAAGAAGAGCAGGGGTAACAAGAGGATAGCCAGGATAGTCGATGCGCCACACCTACCCGAGGGAGAGACCGTATTCGTCATAACGGAGTGGGGCATCAGGGATCCAGAGTAACGCGCCCGCCGATTCCATGGGACCCCGCTGATGGGAGTCGCCAGCGGCGTGGGGCGATACCATAGGTTGAAGCTGGGCTCTGCACTTGTATCGGGCTAGGAATCCCGAGGCTGGCCCCCTAATGGCGTCCGCGGGATCGCTTGTTGGTAGGCCCAGAGAGTAGGGCCCTAAGGCTTTCCTAGGCATGCGGTGAGGCACTGAGGCCCCCTGCACTCCCTGCCCCCGCAGGACACGGAGCCCCCCGGGCGTATCACAGCTCTGCATTCTATCTCTTCAACAACGAGTCTATCACCCCTCCACAGGGCCCTCCAGGCTATGGCTCCACCCACGATGCCCCTCATCTCAGCTACAATAGCGTGTCTGAGCCCCGAGAGCCTATCGTAGGCCGGCCTCTTCAGGGCCTCGACCCTATACTCACCCGGCGGCCAGAGACAGATGTAGAGCGACGCCCCCTTCTCGACCACCCAGGCTAGGGCTCTGATGGGCTCCCTGACTCGTAACGGCTCGAGTCTCCTCGCAATTCTAGACGGGTTCCTCGACTCGAGGGGGAGTCTGACGATGCGAGGCCTGCCATCGAACTCGAGCCACTCGGGCAGCCAGTTTAACAAGGCCTGCACCACCCACGCAGTCGAGGGGCCCGCTTGGGTGTATGCACGTGGTGCACTATAGCCTCGGAGGCACTGACACTGCTAGCGCTCTCGGCGGCGTCTATTATGGACTACAAGTATAGGGAGGTGGAGCCCGCCTACTGGTACGCGGTGCTACGCATCGCAATCCCACTCGGCGCCCTCTACATGATCGCATGCAAGCCCCCTCTCCCCCTCCGCGTCTACCTAGGAATGGATGCCGCCGCCCTCGGGATAGCGGCCGCTGCATACCTAGCCGGGCTCCTCGGCGGAGGCGACGTGCTAGCAGTAGCGGTGATAGCGGCCGCAACGCCTGCCAGACTCGGGGAACTGGTGGTACCCTCAATGCTCGCACTACTCTACGGCGGCCTCGCAGCGGCTCTCATACCACTAGCATACTGCGTGCTCAACGTCTCAAGGTACAGAGGGCTCCTGGCGAGACTCGCCAGGGAGAGGGGTGCGGCGAGGGCGCTGCAGGCGTGCTTCTCGGCCGTGCCGGTGAGGGTATCAGAAGCCCTCCGGAGACCCTGGCTCTACCCCGCGAGCTGGGAGGTGGGGGAGCGCTACAGTATAGTAGAGGCGAATCCACCCGACATGCTAGCCGAGATAGCGGCGGAGAGGGGCCTAGACGCGGTTATCTGGGTCACACCGGGCCTCCCCCTCGTGGTCTTCATAACCATAGGCTACATCGCAACTCTCGTTCTGGGAGACAAGCCCCTGACACTCATAATCCAGGCCATCCTCCACGGCGTCCACAACCCATAGGGAAGGCCCGGGAGCCACAATCCTCAGGGTCCCCCGTAGGGCAAGCAGCCTAAGCCGATAACAACCCGTAACCACCGCGGAGCCCGTGGGGGTTGAGGAGGGCTTGGAGTGGCCGAGGCCCTGGTACCAGGTCTTGTGGGCGCCGTGGAGGATGGAGTATATCAAGTCGTCCGTTGAGTCTAAGAGTGGGGGATGTGTTTTCTGCAAGGCACTCGAGATGAGCGATGAGGAGGCTCTTATCCTCTACAGGGGCCGTAGGGCCTTTGTTATAATGAACAAGTACCCATACAACACAGGGCACCTGATGGTGGTCCCCTTCAGGCACGTGGCGTCCCTCGAGGACCTGGGTGAGGAGGAGCTACTAGAGATGGGCCTACTAGTAAAGGCCTCGCTTAGGGCCTTGAGGAGGGCCTACAGGCCTCAGGGCTTTAACGTCGGCGTCAATATAGGTAGGGTAGCGGGCGCGGGCGTGGAGGACCACGTTCACATCCACGTTGTACCACGCTGGTCAGGGGACGCGAACTTCATGTTAATCACAGGTGCTACCAAGGTTATACCACAGGATCTAAGGGACACATACTCCACGCTAAAGCCTATCCTCGAGGAGGAGGCCTCAAGACTCTTGGGGAGAGGTGGCACTGGGAGGTGAACCACCTCTTCATAGTAACTCACACGGACCTCGACGGTGTGGGCAGCGCTGCGGTCTATCTCAGACTCTCGGGTGTGGAGGAGGGCTTCGCCACCATAGTCTATGCCGAACCATATAATCTGGATGAAGTGCTAGATAGCCTGGAGGACAATATCGACTCGGGCGACAGGCTGGTGATAGCGGATCTGGGGCCCAACAAGGCCGTATTCGAGAGGGTAGTCAATACGCTGTCCTCTATAACTAGGAAGGGTGTGGAGGTGGAGTGGTACGACCACCACATCTGGGAGCCAGGCGAGATAGAGGCCCTAGCCAAGGCCGGTGTTAAGGTTCACGTGGACCGTAGCACATGCGCCACGGGCGTGGTGGCTCGCTACTACCCAGAGGAGCACGAAGCCGATGTAGACGACGTCACGAAGAGGATCGTGAGGGCCGTCTGCGCAGCCGACCTCTGGAGGTGGGACGACCCACTGGCCCCCAAACTCTTCCGCGTGGCCGGCAACCGCCACGACACAGAGTGGAAGACGAGGCTCGCGTTCAAGCTGGCCAGGGGGGTCCTCTGGGACGAGGAGTTGGCGGAGCGCCTGGAGGACTACATTAACAAGGAGTTGGCGGGGATGGACGCCGCCCTCAGGAAGGTGGTCATCGTGGGATCCCCGGGATGCAGGGTGGCCGCCACTCTCAAGGAGGAGGGCCCCCCATCCAACAGTATAATAGGAGCCCTCCTGCTATCCAGGTACAACGCTGATATAGCGGTAATCATCAGGCCCAACGGGGCCATCTCCCTCAGGAGCCGGAGAGTGGACGTCCAGATCATAGCAAAGGAGCTAG
>JALWEW010000003.1 GCA_027039295.1 Acidilobaceae archaeon | reverse complement strand
CCTCAAGCTCCAGGGTAGGTTCCGCCACATAATAGATAAGCCGGAGGAGATAAAGAAGCTGGAGGAGTATGTGGACAGGCTGTGGTACTGGATAGACGCGCTTGAGAAAGCGTTCAGCCCCTCCGAGAAGGCTAGGGAGCTGCTCTCGCGGCACGCGTAACGCCGATGCCCCACCGCTTCCTTACGGCTAGTCCTCCATACCCGCGCCCCCATTATTCCTGATGGACCGCTAGGCCCCGCGGCTCCTGTGGGTGTGGCGCCGTGGCATGCAACGGTAAGGTGGAGGCCGCGAAGGGTTTGGTAGAGGAGTTCTCTGATTACATCAGGGAGGCTAGTATCGTAGGGGTCGGGACGGGGTCAACGACTGCTCTAGCGCTGAGGGAGGCGGCAAGGCGGGGGCTCCTCGAAGGCAAGATACTAGTGGCCTCCAGTATCTCCACCGCGCTGATGCTTGCGGATCTCGGGTTCAAGCCTGTGATGCCGCATGTGGTATCTAGGATAGACTTCTACTTCGACGGTGCAGACGAGGTTGTGCTAGACGGTCTCTACCTCCTCAAGGGTAGGGGGGGCGCCCTCCTCGGGGAGAAGATACTAGCCCACTCATCAACTATGAGAGTATACGTCGTGGACGACTCGAAGATAGTTCCCCGGCTTGGGTCTAGGAGGGCTCTCCCACTCGAGGTCACCCCCTGGGCCCTCGCACACGTGCTCTCAGAGCTCGGGAAGCTGGGCTACAGCGCGGCCCCCAGGGTCTCGGGCGGGAAGGATAGCCCGGTTACGAGTGACTGGGGCGGGATAGTGGTTGACGTAGAGACGGGGCCCATAGAGGATCCCGCGGCGCTGGACTGCAAGCTCAAATCAATACCAGGTGTAGTCGAGACTGGGATCTTCGCTGGACTAGCCGATGCGGTGGTAGTGGGTAGCGCCAGCTGTGGATATGAAGTTGTGTGGAGGGATAAGGGTGGGCGGTGAGGATAGTCGGGTGGTAATCCCGGACATCGAGTACTTCCTATCATCGGAGCCCCTGGACCCTGAGACCACTAGGAGGGCTAGAGCCCTAGTGGCCCTGAGGAGGCTCGTGATGATATGGGACGACCCACCAATATATGTATCCATGGGTGAGCATGGTGATTACGTTGTGGTGGATGGTGTCTTCTGCAGCTGCGAGGCGTTCGAGCGCTCACTCCGCAGGGGCGGGGGCTGCTATCACGTCTGGGCGGCTAGGCTCTATGGTGGCGAGGCCCCAAGGGTGGAGTTGCCGCTCGAGCAGGCGTGGTCCGTAATATACGAGGTTGTGGCAGCGGGCTTCTCATACACATTGAGGAGGATACTCTTCGGCGCCGAGGAGGGCTAGTGTATGGCGTGTGCCAGGGCTACGATAACGGCGTATATTATGGATATAATGACTATCGTCATAGGGCTTACCCTAACCTTCTCCTCGTACTCATCGTAGAACGATATGAGGCCAGCCGCTGTCATGGGACCGCTCTGCCTCTTGCTACGCTTCCTAGAGGGCACCCCCGCATCCCTGCCCTAGCTAGCAGCTCTAAGGCTTAAAGCGGCTTCTCTCGGGAGGCTCCCTTAAGCCCTTTGCGCTAGGTCGGTCTCCGCGGGGGGCTGGTATGGGCCTGGATATCGAGTGCATGCAGGAGGCTATGAGGAGGGCGTATTATGCGCGTGACTCGCAGCGAGGTCTTTATGCTACATTCGCCTGGTTTGTTGAGGAGGTTGGCGAGCTCGCTGAGGCGCTCCTGGGCAAGAGGGGCGATGAAGGGGTTGAGGAGGAGATAGCAGATGTCTTGGCGTGGCTTCTCAGTATAGCTAATCTCGTTGGAGTAGATGTGGCTAGGGCTTTCGCTAGGAAGTATGGAAGCGATCTGGATGCGGTGGGATGCCTAGCAGGACTTAAAGGCGCTCAC
>JALWEW010000002.1 GCA_027039295.1 Acidilobaceae archaeon | reverse complement strand
GCGGGGGCTGTCCGCGGGCGGACCGCGGGTGAGCGCGGGGAGCCCCTCGTGAGGGAGGCCTCGAGAGCCCTGATCGGGGGGGACGAGCTGGAGGGGCTCGCCTCGAAGGTAGCCCGGGCCCTTGCCAGCGACCCTCTGGGGGGTAGTGATCCCCTGGTGGTCGTGGTCTCCTGCGAGCCGTGGGACCTCCTCGGGTATAGGTGGAGGTCGGAGCTTGCGGAGAACGCCGGGATCCCCGTGCTGGTCGAGAGGTACCCGGAGGCGGGGCATAACTCGGTGGTGGCCTGGGACTACTATAGGGGGGCCGAGCCCCTCTTCATATTGGTGAAGCATAGCGTCGACGATGAGGTTTGCGCTGGCATAGAGGACCACGTGGAGGCCGAGTACGCGGGGCTCGGGAGGGTCGTCACCGTCGACCTGAGGCGCTACGAGCGCATACACCCCTTCGCAGCCGCCCTGGCCAACGCTGTCGTGGCTGGCCTCGCGAGCGTGCTCCTAGCGAGGGAGAGGGGCAAGGACCCAGCAGCCACCCCGGGGATAGAGCGCTACAAGGGCGCCCTGAGGAGGCTGGCCCGTGATAAACCAAGCTGGTAGTTAAAAACCCCTTCTAGTACCTGATTATTAGGTGGCCCACGCGTTGGCCGGAGGAGCTGCGGCCTACTATCCAGCGTATAGCGACATCCTCTGGACGATATTCCTCCTCTGGTTCATCTTCGCCGCAATGAGCCCCTACATAAGGATGCGCCAGCTCCACGCCGCGAGGCTGGCCCTCATTAGGAGGCTCGAGGCCAGGCTGGGGGCCAAGGTTATAACGATGATACACAGGCAGGAGAGGCTATCCCTCCTGGGGATACCCCTCTACAGGTACATAACCATAGAGGATAGCGAGCAGGTGCTCAGGGCCATAAGGCAGACCCCCGAGGGGACGCCCATAGTGATGATACTCCACACCCCCGGGGGCCTTGTGCTTGCCGCAAGCCAGATAGCCAGGGCCCTCAAGAGGCACCGGGGTAAGAAGATAGTCGTGGTACCACACTACGCCATGAGCGGCGGCACCCTGATAGCTCTGGCGGCCGATGAGATATGGATGGACCCCAACGCCGTCCTCGGCCCCGTCGACCCCCAGATAAGCGCGGGCGGCAAGGTCTACCCGGCCCCCTCTATAATAAGGGTGGCCGAGATGAAGGGGAAGGACGCCAGCGACGACACACTCATACTAGCGGACGTCGCGAGGAAGGCCCTCGAGCAGATGAAGAGGTTCGTGACGGAGCTACTGGAGGACAAGTTCCCACCCGAGAAGGCCGCCGAGATAGCCGACAGGCTGGTGAGCGGCTACTACACCCACGACTACCCAATAACCGTGGACGAGCTCAAGGCACTGGGCTTCGAGAACGTCAAAACCGAGCTGCCACCCGAGGTCTACGAGCTAATGGAGCTGTACCCCCAGGAGTCCGCCATGAGGCCCGGCGTGGAGTACGTGCCAGGAGCGCCAGTCGAGAGGAGGCACCAGGCACCCACCAAGTAGGCCTCCAGGGCCACGAGCACGCCTAGTACGACCCGGGCCCCGGGATCTTTTGCGGGCCCCGCAGGCTCCCCGGGGGGTCTCTGGGGGCTTCTCATATTATTAGCAGCTCCCTCTCGGCCATCCTGCCCTGGACTCCCAGCCAGGCTACCGGCATGGTTGAGCCATCCGCCAGCTCGGCCTCCTCGAGGCCCAGGGCTAGGCTGGCCGCCACCCTGCCTATGGCGTCGCCCTTCATTATGCCGCTCCCGCTTGTGCCGCAGGCCACTATCAGGTCGGAGTCGAATGGCTCGTAGACTACTGGTAGGCCGTCGGGGCTCATGTCGTAGTGGCCAGCCCAGCTGGTCTCCGGGTATAGGCCCTCGAAGGCCGGCATGTAGGCTGAGAGCACCGGGAGGATCCCGAGGGTGTAGTAGTGCTCCTCGGGCGCCGGGGGCTCCTCGAGCTTGAAGGGCCTGCCTAGGTTGTCGCTGAGGCCTATCCAGAAGGCCTCCTCCCTGGGCTCGGGCCTGATGAGGACGTCCCTCGGGAGTATGGTGAACGGCATTACCCCCTCGGCGTTGAAGCCCCTAGCGTGGAGGATCCTGGATAGCTCGCCCGTGGAGGCCCTCACAACGAAGATCTGCCTCTTCTTCGGCTTGCTAACGGGGTCAACGCCTATAGCGCGTAGGGCTTGGTCCGACCAGGCCCCGAGGGCTGCTATCACCTTACGGCGGGCCCTGGCCTCGAGGCCCCCCTCTAGCCTCACGCCGGAGACCCTGGAGTCCTGCCAGGGGAGGGGCTCCCCCTCTATGCCCAGGGGCCTCCTGGGCTCTACTATGAAATCCACTACCCTAGAGCCGAAGCGGAACTCGACGCCCATCGACCTCAGCTTCTCGTAGTAGTACTCTACCAGCCTATCCGGGTCCAGTATGCCCGCCTCCTTGACTAGGATGGCCTCACCCACGTCGTCAAGGCCCATGAGCTCGGCCTCCTCGAGCCCCCTAACCGAGGCCCTGAGGCCAAGCCTCTCCTCCACGAGGCCCAGGTCCACCCTCTCATAGGGCAGACCCAGGGCGTCGGCGTGCCTCAGGGCAGCGTCGACCCTCGGCTGGGCCCTCCTGTCGACGAGCCATAGGTAGCCGATGAACCTCATCCCCAAGTCGAAGCCAGCCTCCTGGACGCTCCTGTAGAAGGCTATGCTTGACTTGGAGAGAAGCATGTTAGCCTTGTTAGTGAAGAACGCTCTGAACGCCGCGGCGCTCCTGCCGGTGTCACCGCCGCCCGGGCCTGGGGCCTTGTCTATCACGAGCACCGAGGCCCCGGGGTCGAGCCTCTTGATGTGGTAGGCTGTTGAGAGGCCTACTATGCCCGCCCCCACTACTATGTAGTCAAACAAGCCCCTGCACCCTCTTGCTGGTGGGCCGCCTAGAAGGGTCTGCGTCGGGGGATTTAACGCAGGGTAAGAGGCCCGCCGGGCCGGGGTGGCCTGGAATATAACCCCTAGAGGGCCAGCCCAATGTGTAGTGGTGGGACAAGCCACCAGGGCTCAGAGATGCTTGCGGTTAGGTGATGCTGTTGGGCGCGAGGGTTGAGGTGCTTGGCAGCGGCCGTGAGGTTGGCAGGGCCGCCATAGCCGTGTGGAATGGTAGCGGTAAGGCCGTGCTCCTCGACTACGGCGTTAACTTCGACGAGGAGGACCGCCCACTCTTCCCAGGCCACATAAGGCCCAGGGACCTCGAGGCCGTGGTCATAACTCACAGCCACCTGGACCACGTGGGAGCGGCCCCCATGCTCTACGTGAGCGTGAGGCCTAGGCTCATAGCGACGCCCCTGACCCTCGAGGTCTCCAGGCTCCTCCTCATGGATATGATCAAGCTCAACGGGCCATTCCTACCCTTCGACGAGCAGGTCGTCGACATGATGCTGGACGCCGCCGAGGCCGTGGGCTACGGCGAGGAGGTCGAGGCAGGCGACTTCACCCTGAGGCTAGTCTACAACGGCCACATACCGGGGAGCGCCGCCGTGCTCGTCGAGGTAGACGGCTCGAGGATCCTCTACACCAGCGACATGAACACCGTGGAGACGAAGCTCATGGGCCCAGCTAGCTTCGAGGGCCTGAAGGTTGACGTTGCTATAGTCGAGTCCACATACTCCGCCTACACCCACCCCAACAGGAGGGAGACGGAGGAGAGGTTCTACAAGGCCGTCAGGGAGGTAGTGGAGGCCGGGGGCACCGTGCTCGTGCCAGCGTTCAGCGTCTCCAGGAGCCAGGAGATAATCTCGCTCCTCGCCGAGAGGGAGTTCGAGTACCCCGTGTGGCTAGACGGCATGTCGAGGCAGGTCGCGGACCTCTACGCCTCCCACCCGGAGTACCTCAGGGAGCCAGGCCTCCTCAGGAGGGCCCTGATGGACTACAGGATAGTGAGGGGCTGGAGCGACAGGAGGAGGGCCCTGAAGAAGCCGGGCGTAATAGTCTCGAGCGCCGGCACCCTCAAGGGCGGCCCCAGCCTCTACTACCTCAAGAGGCTCGGGAGCGACCCGAGGAACGCCGTCTTCCTAGTCTCATTCCAGCCCCCAGGGACCCCGGGCAGGAGGCTGGTCGAGGAGGGCCTCTACGGTGAGGCCGACGAGCCCCTCAAGGCCAGGCTCGAGTGGTTCGACTTCTCGAGCCACACGGACAGGAACGGGATCCTCCAAGCCCTCAGACAGCTGCGGGGCCTCGAGAGGGTCATACTGGTACACGGCGAGTACGACGGCCAGCAGGTCCTGGCGAGGGAGATACAGGAGAAACTCGGCGTCGAAGTCTACATACCAGAGAATGGGGAGGCCATACCCCTAAACTAGCCCCCGGGGGCGGCGGGCGCCCGGGGGGCGCCCGCCTAGGCTACTGGGCTACTTGCCCTCCTCGACCGTGGCCTCGAGGTCCTTGAGGGCCGTGGGGGCCTGCAGGTTGGGTAGCTCGGGGAACTCCTGCTTGAGCCTCTGCTCCGCCACGACGCTGGCCTCCTGGAGTATCTTCCTCGCCTCCTCGCTCACGTACTCGCTGCTGAGGTGCACGGGGGCGCTCGCCGTCATCTGCATCATGGCCACGTTCAGGCTCTCCTCGACCTCTATCAGCTCCGTGAATACGTCGGGCATCATACCCTTCATGTAGCCGGTGACCTGCTTTAGGGCTGCAACGGCGGGTGCTAGGTGCCTCATGGTGTCGCCTACCACGAGGGCGGTCTCGAGCCTGAGCTTCACCCTCTCGAGGGCGTAGCGTATGGTGAGCAGGGTCTTAGCCATCTTCCTTACCTCGGCGACCTCGTTGGCGTACATGGCGGCCTTCGCCTTGTCGCCCTGGACCAGGGCGTCTACCACCTTCTCGAAGAGGCTCTTATCATAGCTCGTCAGCTTGGCTAGGCTGAAGTCGAGCTTGCTTATCTGAGCCGCGATCTTGTAGTTCGCATTCAGTATCTGGACCTTAACCGGGGGTGGCGGGCTGACGAACTGCTTGATCTTCTCACCCACAGTCTCCCTCCTCGGGGGCGAGTCCCACCTCCTAGCCCAGTCAGCTAGTCCCATGCCGCTCACCGTCCCAGGGGCCTAGTGGTCCTCGTGGGGTAGTGGGGCGTGAGGCTAGGTAACACGCAGGCTAGCCCCCCTATAATGGGGTGCCGCGGACCTCTGCGATGAGGTGCGAGGGTATGCCCGTGACTGTGGATATGATCTCAAAGTACACCGGCAGGGAGGTGGAGGACGAGTACGGCAGGACCCTCGGTGTGCTCGTGAGCTTCTACAGCGACGTCGAGGGGGTAGTGGAGGCCGTCGAGGTGAAGCTCGCCGATAGAAGCATAGAGAAGGTCGAGGCCGACAGGGTCAAGATAGGGGACGGCAAGCTCCTCATAGTGCCGGAGTGGAAGCACAAGGCCGTCAAGGTGATAGAGGCCCTCGACAGGGCCTACAAGAGGAGGAAGGCCATAGAGTCCATAGAGGGCGGCGACCTGCCCAGCGAAGTCGTGGCCTCATTCAAGCTTAGGCTGGCGGAGGAGATCAAGAAGCTGAAGAGGCTAGCGGAGGAGGCGAAGGAGACCATCAAGAGGAGGATAGACGAGATAAGCGACGAGTCCCTACACGTAGCCAGAGCCATAGCGAGCCTGAAGATGCTCTACTTCAGCGGCGAGGTCGGGGAGGCCCACTACACCCAGAGCATAAACCACCTGAGGAGGCTCCGCGACGCCCTCACCAAGGAGAGAGAGGACGCCAAGAGGATCCTAGACAAGCTCGAGAAGACCCTCCAGGCCGCCTCGACCGGCGTGGCGGGCCGCGGCGAGGAGAAGAAGCCCCAGCCAGCCCACGCCCCCGCAGCCCCGGCGGCCGTGCCGAAGCCCCCGGTGAGCACGCCGGGAGACGCGATAGTGGTGCACGTGGCGGAGGGATAGCAC
>JALWEW010000001.1 GCA_027039295.1 Acidilobaceae archaeon | reverse complement strand
GAGGCTAGGGTAGACCGCGAAGTCTAGCATGGTCTTATCCCTATAGAGCTTGAAGGCCTCCCAGCCCACCCTCAGAACCTCGGGCAGGCCGGTATCGTAGGTGTGGGTGAACATCCTACCACTCCAGGGGTCAGCGTCGCCCTTGGAAAGGGATGCAAGCCTCTCCAGCACGGCCTCGATACTCGCGCCCTCACGCCACTCGCGGGGAAGCCTATCACCGTGTCCCACTTCGCTCACACCGCTTAGCATTGCGTCTGACGGCTACTCATATAGGCTTCCCCCGGGGCCGGGAGGGTGCTGGAGGCCTGTGTGCTTTGAAGAGGGCGAGCCTCTGGGCCCTCGCGGGTGATATAGAGTCCGAGGCTGACGTGGAGTGGGATCCCTCCCCGGCCAGGCTCCGCGAGGAGTCCCTCCGCTACGCTAGGAGGACTAGGACCGGCGCGATAGCCGTCGTCTCCAGGAAGGCCAGGGCCAGGATGCCTAGCCGCACGAGGGTGATAGGCGACGGCTCGGATGAGGCTTACGATATAGCCCTGGAGGCGTATGACTGGCTCTTGAAGAGGGAGTACTACGCCGTCGAGAGGTGCATCGGGGCCGGGTCGCACCGCTTCAGGATACTAGGCCTCATAGAGAAGAGCTACCCCCACCTGGCCCTCATGGCCCACATGAACTTCTTCCCATGCGAGAGGGAGGGCGGTACCCCCGATATAGTCACGATAGACGCTCCCGGCTGGCGTGACACCTGGATACTCATCGAGAGGAGGACTGGGACCACTCTGATACTGGGCTCGGACTACTATGGGGAGCTGAAGATGAGCTTCCTCAGGCTAGCGATGAACATGTCGAGGGACCTGCACTACAGCCCCGGCCTCCACGCTGGCAGCAAGCTCTACAGGGTCAGGGGCAGGGACGGTATCCTCAGGGAGGTGGGGGTCCTAGTCTTCGGCCTGAGCGGCACTGGCAAGACCACGCTGACACTCGAGAGCCACGGGCTAAGGCCCCCGGAGAAGGCTGCCCTACGCCAGGACGACATAGTTATACTGACCCCCGACGGCAGGGCCCATGGGACGGAGTTCAACCTCTACCCCAAGACCGATAGCGTGCCAGAACTCCCGCCGCTCTACCCAGCGGTCACCCACCAGGACGCCGTGCTCGAGAACGTAGTCGTTAGGGATGATGGCACCCCCGACTTCTCAGACCTCAGCATAACACCCAATGCTAGGGCCCTAGCAATAAGAGAGGCCATACCCATCGCCGACGGTAGGATAGATCTGGACAGGGTTAACGCCCTCTTCTTCCTCACCAGGAGGCCTGAGATGCCGCCACTGGCCAGGCTCACGAGCCCGGAGCAGGCCGCGGCGTACTTCATGCTCGGCGAGAGCTTCAGGACCAGCGCGGAGGCCGGCAAACCTGAGCCCGTGAGGGTGCCGGGCTTCGACCCCTTCATGCTGGAGCCGAAGTGGAGGAGCGGCTACCTAATAATGGACCTCGTCGACCGCCTCGACCTAGAGGTCTACGTAATGAACACGGGCTACGTGAAGGACCGCAAGGTGACCCCAGACGTCTCGAAGAGGCTCATGCTAGAGGCCGTCAGGGGCAACGTGGAGTGGAAGCTGGACAAAGAGCTAGGCGTCGAGGTAGCAGTCAAGGCCGGCGACCTGCCCCTGGACAACCTGCTGCCCGAGAACGTCTACGGCCCCAGGTACCCGGAGGTGGTTGAAGCCCTCAGGAGGGAGAGGGTCAGGTTCTTCGAGGAGAAGCTCCCGAAGATCCGCTTCCTCGCCGATTACGTATGACATCAACGGCTTCCGGGGGGTAGCCTGGGGCCAGTATTGCCCCGGCATCGACTACTATCACCTCCCCGTTTATCCCAGAGGCCTCGGGCCTGGCGAGGAAGGCCACCACCTCGGCTACCTCATCTACCGTGACGAAGCGGTGGGGAGGCACGGACCTCAGGTAGCCCTCCCTGGCGTTCTTGATCCCCAGGACCTCCTCGAGCCAGTAGAAGTAGCTGAGCCCCAGCCTGGTGGCGACGAAGCCGGGTGCCACGGCGTTCACGGTAACGCCGGTATCGGCCACCTCTGCTGCTAGTGCTTTTGTGAAGCCTATGAGGCCAGCCTTCGCGGAGCTGTAGCCCACGAGGAAGAAGCCGCCCTGTATGCCAGCGGTGCTGGTCACGTTGATTATCCTGCCCCAGCCCCTCTCGAGCATGCCGGGTATCAGGGCCCTTGTGAGTATTATGCTCCCGACTAGGTCAACGTTTATCTCCCTTATTAGGAGGTCCACGCGGGCCCTGTGGAAGGGCTGGGCGTAGCCTACTCCCGCGTTGTTGACTAGGATGTCGACTCTACCCATAGACTCGAGGGCTTGGCCGGCGAGCCTCTCAACCTGCTCCGGCAGCCCCATGTCGACCTGCACGGAGATGGCCTCGGAGCCCATCTCCTCGATCTTCTTAACTACCTCAAGCGCCTCCTCTCTCCGCCTCCTGTAGGTCACAACCACCTTGGCTCCTAGGGATGCGAGCTTGAGCGCTATAGCCCTACCAATGCCCCTGCTGGAGCCCGTGACGAGGGCGACCCTCCCCCTGAGGGGCTCTGAGGCCAAGAGATGCGCTCACCCGCGCCACTAGCCGTTAGAGTAAGGGTCTATTACCTTCACTCCACCACTCTATACTGATGCTTCCATATCCCCGGGTGTGGGGCCCTCCGCGGGGGCCGTCCCCGCTTTAACCCTCCAAGCCCCGGGCGGCGCGGGTGTTGCGGGCGGGCGAATCAGGGTGCTGAGGCTTTGGGGGGCGCTACGGATAAGCTGGGGGACACGCAGTTCAAGATAATAGTAGTAGAGGCGCTCAGGGCCGTCAAGAGTAGGTACAGCTACAGGGCGCTGGCCCGTTTACTAGGTGTGAACCACACCCTCCTGGCCCGCTATGTCTCGGGCGCCCTCCTCCCGAGCACCAGGCAGGCAAGGAAGATCTGGGAGGGTCTCCGGGGCATTATCAGTGTGCGGGACCTCATACTCTCCGAGCTCGAGGCCGGCGGCGTGCTCGACCTGGCCCACGTCCTATCCGACCCCCTCTACCTGAGGGTGATCACCCTCGAGTTCATGGAGAGGTTCGGGGGCGACGCTGTCGACAAGATACTCGTACCCGAGACTAGCGGTATAACTCTCGCCACGAGCCTCGCCCTCGCGTTCAACGTGCCCCTGATAATAGCCAGGAGGAGGAAGGCCAACCCCAGGATCCGCTACGTAGAGGCCAGCGCCTCCCTGGCCCCCAGCATAGTGAGGATATTCTACGTGCCCGAGGGCTCCCTGACCCCAGGGGAGAGGGTCCTCGTCGTGGACGATATCATACAGTCGGGCCTCACCCTCGAGACCATGAGGCGGCTCGTCGAGGCAAGCGGCGCAACACTAGCAGGTGTTGCCGCCGTGATAGTCTACGGAAACGCCTGGCGGGCCAGGGTCAAGCTCCCCAGGGGCACCCGGGTAGAAGCGATACTAGAGCTGGAGCCCGGGGAGCCGGTAGCGTAGCCTGGAGCTGGCTCCTCTCGCCGGGGCGGTGAGGAGGGCTGGATTGTGCGACCCTCAGCTGGGGATGAGCGGGTCGCCCGGCCCGAGCCCCGGAGCCCGCTAGGGTTGGCGGTACATCTCCGGGAGCCTTGCCTTGAGCTTCCTGGCCTCCTCTAGGGCTCTCCTGTAGAGGGCCTCGGTGACTAGCCCCTCCTCGCGGGCCTTGTCCAGCTCCTCGGAGTCTATGACCTCGGGCTCGCCGCCGGGCTTCATGACGACATCTATGTAGAGGTCGAGGTACCTCAAGCCGTTGAAGGAGAGCTCGGGGGGAGTGTTGATGTTCGCGTAGACCCCGAGTAGTTTTCCATTGGACGAGTAGTACTCGTGCACGACGCTCCACTCCACAGTGGAGAGTCTGGTCCTCGACCAGTCGCCCGGCCTCTTCTCGACGTTCAACCCATCCAGGACGCCGGGCCTAGTGAAGGTCCTGGTGAGGGTCAGAACGACGCCATCGCCGAGCCTGGCCACCGACTCGACGCGGAAGGGGCCCAGCCTAGCCCTAGAGCCGTCGGGGTGCCTGTGGTCGATCGTGATTCTACGCCCTCTGAGCTGGCCTGCTATGAACTCCTCCGCCGCGAGCCCTGCTTCCCGGGTGCAGGCCCCCAGCTTCAGGGCCTCCTCTGCGTAGTCCACCAGCATGCTCTCCTGCCTGCCTCCGGCCTTGAGCGAGTGGTGCCCCCTAACCGTTGGGTAGACTCTAGCCCTCAGCCCGTCGAGGACCTCCTTGGCTGGCCTGGGGAGGTAGACTATGCTGATGTACTCCCCCCTCCTCACGACCCTCGGCTCCCGGGCCGGGGGCTCGGCTAGGAGGGCCTCGGCCTCCCCGGCCAGCTTAGCGGCCTCGGCCCGCACGCTCTCTGGGGAGGCGTTGCGGGCGGCGCTCCTAAAGTGTATGTGGAACCTGTCAGGGCTCACGCCGGCGGTCGCAGCTACGAGGTCCACCCTGGCCTCTGCCGGTATGTGCTCGCTGAAGCTGAAGCCGGAGCCGGGGGCGTGGAGCATGAGGTACTCCCCGATCACCCTGACCCCCGGCCTTAGGAGGGGCTCGGAGCCCGGCTCCAGGGCCTCCCGGGCCACGGTGGCCCTGACGGCCTCACCCTCGCGGGGGCACTCGGGGGAGTCGAGGCGCCCTTCCATGCCGCCGGGCAGCCTGAGCCTACAACCGCCGAGGCTGACCGCGTCGACGACCGTGTAGAGGCCGAGGCGCCCCCTCCTGACGGCTGCGTGACCCACGGCCTCTAGGAGCGCCGCCTCAGCGGCCTCGCCCGCCTCCCAGGGGTAGCCTATGACTAGAACCTCATCCGGGCTATCCTCTAGACTCTTAACTGTGACTGCCGGGGGAGCGTCAACAGTCACCAGGCTAGAGGCCGAGAGCCTCTCCCTGAGGACATTGCTCGCGTCACTTATCAGAAACCCCCTCTCATGGAAGAGCACTGAGAGGGCGGTGGCGTATATGCCGCGTACCCTCACGGGGTAGAGGCCCATCTACCAGCCCCGCCCCTAGGCGGCTAGTCCCTCACGGTCTCCAGTATGGATATGACGTTCCAGATCCTCGTCCTGGCATGTATGGGCATGTTGGGGTCCTGGCTCACCTCCTCTAGGGCGCTTATTGCGTTAGCCGCCCTGACGCCGGGGCTGAGCTTGGTGTCCCTCAGGTGCGTGAGGGCCTCGGCGGCGGCCCTCCTGATGTTACGCGGCACCCCAGTATCGTTCACGATACCGGCCAGGATGCTCATAGCAAGCCTTATCTTAGCCTCATTATCCATGGGAGCCTTAGCGGCCACCGTAGCACCCCCCTCAAGGGCCCGGGGGGCCCGAAGTATAATAGATTATCCCGCAAGATTATGAGGCCCGATGAGGGGAGCCCCCTGGGGGCTTGGTGTTGAGCGGCGAGAAGCCCGCGAGGCCAGGGCCTGAGGCGATGAAGAGGATGGTCCAGCTGCTCCAGCAGGGCGCTGTCATGCTCGCTGAGACGTGCCCGATATGCGGCCTACCACTCTTCAGACTCAAGAACGGTGAGGTCGTGTGCCCCATACACGGCCGCGTTGTGATAGTATCGAGCGATGAGGAGGAGAGGGAGGTCCACATAGACGAGGCCGTGAAGCTGGCCGAGTACCAGGCCGCCCTGAGGGTGCAGAGCGCCTTGGAGAGCGGGGAGCCTGAGGAGGTCGTCAGGTGGCTCAACGTGATAGAGGCGGCTGAGAGGATTAGAAAACTGAGGGAGGAGAGGGCCTCCTCGAGGGGGGAGGCCCCAGGGCGCGTGGGGCGGAGCGGCTAGACCCTCTCCATCCTAAGGCCCTTGAAGATGCTCCTGTACTTCTCGACGACCCAGCAGTCAACTATTATGTCGTCCCCATCCCTTATG